>NZ_JBBDQW010000025.1:0-3250 GCF_040905785.1 Tistlia sp. | reverse complement strand
CCCCCCCCCCCCCCCCCCCGACCGTCGAGGACTGGACCGAGGCGTTCTGCCATTCGGCCTGGGCCGATTGGGGAGACGACGAGGCCGGCCGCCTGCGGGTCTGGCTGCTGCAGCCGGCGAGCGGCGCGGCGCAGGTCGAGATCGAGAGCCTCGATCTTCTGGCCGAGCCGGTGATCTTGTCGCCGCTCGAGGTCCCGGCGCGCGAGCAGCGGGTCACCTGGCGCGAGCGGGTCGAGGCGGTCGGCGAGCTGCTCAACGACGGCGACGTCGACGATCCGACGATGGCTGACGCCTACCAGGTCAGCGACCCGGCGACCGAGGCGCTGGTCAGCAAGTGGCCGGGCGCCGGCGTGCGGCTGCACTCAAGCCGCTTCTATGCCAAGGCGGACGCCGACGCGCTGGCGGTCCGGATGCGCGACACGCTCGGCAACCATCGCCCGATCGAGGTGACGCTCGGGCGCCATGCTTGGCTGCTCAAACGGCACGACGAGGTGCGGCTTTCGCACGGCCGCCTCGGCCTCGACGAAGGCGAGAGCGCCCGCGTCGTTGCGCTCGCGCTCGCCGGCGATGGCGGCACGGCGGTCCTGTACCAGAAGCTCGAGGAGTAGACGATGCTGCCGCGCCATCCGCTGTTCGCCTACCGCGACTGGCTCCAAGAGCCCGGCGTCGTCGTGACCGCCGAGGACCAGGCGGGCGACCTCTCTCCGGCCGGGATCACGAGCCACAGTCCGCAGGACTTCTGGCGCTCCGCGCGCGCGGCCGAGGCCGGCGTGACGAAGGCGGTCGATTTCGACCTCACCGCACCGCGCCCCATCCGCCTCGTCGTCGCGCGCTGGGACCGGGAGAGCATCGTGCCGGCGCCGAGCGACCTCGTGAGCCTGCGCCTCGGCGCGACGGCCGGGTCGGTCAGGGAAGAGGCCGGCAACAAGCTGTCGGCGCCCTCGGCGCTCGACGATCCGGCGTGGGCACTGTTCCAGGCGACCGTCTCGGCCGACGCGACGACGGCGCCGGACGGCTCGACGACGGCCGACAAGCTGGTCGGCGGCGTGCCGATCCCGGAGGGCGAGACGATCGCGCAGCAGTCGATCGACCTGGTCGAGGGCATCAGCTACCGCCTGGCCTTCGCCGCCAAGGCGGCCGAGTACGACGCCCTGGGGCTCGGCGTGAGCGGCGCCGCCGGCGCCAGCCAGTTCTTCGACCTGACGGCCGGCGAGACGCTCGGCGGGACGGGCGGTGTGGCGACCATAACGGCGCTCGCAGACGATTGGTGGGCGTGCGCCCTGACGTTCACGGCGACCGGCGACGAGGGCGCGGCCTACGTCGTCCTGAAGGACGGCTCCGGCGGCGCCGTCGAGCAGGGCGACGGCCTGTACCTCGCCGATGCCTCCCTCGAGGCGCAGGTCGACCCGCCGCTCTACGAGACGGGCGCCCTGGTCTGCGACGTCGACCCGCTGCGCGGCCTGTGGGTCCTCCTCCTCGAGGAGGAGGTCACCGCCCGGTACGGCCGCCTCATCCTCTCCTTCGCCGCCGAGCGCGAGGCCGAGCTCGGCGGGCTGATCGTGGCGGACTATCACCAGATGGGCCGGGGCGTGGCCTGGGGCGACGCGCTCACGCTCGGCGACAACGGCGAAGTCAGGTACGGGCCGTCCGGCCGCGCCGAGGCCAGGCCGGGCAAGGCGTTCTGGACGATGGACGTCATGCTGCCGCGGCTCGACGAAGCCGACCGCCGCGCCTGGGAGGAAGCCGACTACCACGCGAAGCGGACGGGCCAGATCGTCTTCGTCGCGGATCCGTCCGATCCAAACCGCAGCACGATCGTCGGCTGCCGGCCCGAGGGCGCCGGGCCGACCGTGCGTCGCAACCTCGCCTTCGCTGAGAGGGCGCTTCGCATCAGGGAGAACGTCTAGATGCCACATTCAATGCCGGCTCGCGGCATCGTCGAGACGGAGACGGAGGGCACGGGATCCTACGACCTCGGCGATCCGATCGGCGACACCTTCCAGCTTCCGGTGCAGGACCCGAACGTCGTCACCGGCGACCTGACGACGTTCTACGTCGTCGACAGCCTGGAGGCGGCGACCAAGCTGGAGATCAACGGGCCTGCCGCGGTGACGTCGGTGACGCAGGCGCGCAACGTGACGCAGAGCTACAACGCAGACGCCGGCGGCTGGGGGACGGCGCCGATCAACTGGGGCCAGGGCAAGAAGTTCATCGTCTACGACCTCGACGTCGCGACGATCACGCGCCTGATGGCCTTCATCTACGGCACCGACGGCAACCCGCGGGCGGGCTTCCGGAACCTGCTGGCGAACCCCTTGGGCACGATCAATCAGCGCGCCTATACGAGCGGCGCCGCGACCTCCGGTGCCGCGCAGTACACGCTCGATCGCTGGCGCGTGGTGACGTCCGGCCAGGCGCTGTCCTGGACCGAAAGCCAGGGCGTGCGGACGATGCTGGCGCCGGCCGGCGGCGTCGAGCAGCCCGTCGAGGGCTCTTGGATCCTCTCGGGCACTCACACGATTTCGTGGGAGGGCTCGGCGACCTGCACGGTCGACGGCGTGGCGAAGGACAGCGGCGACACCGTGACGCTGACCGGCGCGACCAACAGCACGGTTCGCTTCAGCGCCGGCACCTTCAGGCTTCCGCAGCTGGAGCCGGGCGCCATCGCGACGCCGTTCGAGCGACGGCCGCTCGCGGCCGAGCTGGCGCTGTGCCAGCGGTACTACGAGGCGGTCGCCGGGAACATCACCATGCAGAAGCTGCGCGAGAGCGACAGGATTCGCACCGCTCACGCTCATTGGAAGGTGACGAAGCGGGTCACGCCGACCGTGACCAAGACGGACACGCTTGAAGGGTTCTCCTCGATTGGTCTGAGTCCGTCGGTCAGCGGCTTCAGCCTGCAGACCGGAGGCTCCGGGGGCGATGCCAGTGCGCCCTTCATTTCCAACGTTCGCGCCGACGCGGAGATCTGAGCCATGACCATCGAAAACGCGCGCTACGCCGATGCCGGGCAGACCCGGATCATTGCCACGGTCGAGGGCGTCGAAATGACGATCCCGGTCGACCCGGTAAACCGCCACTACCAGGCCCTGCTCGCCGCCGAGGTCGAGATCGCGCCGGCGGCGGCGCCCGACCTTGCCGAGGTCAAGGCCGCGGCCCTGGTCGAGGTCGACCGCCAGGCCGAGGCCGTGCGCCTGCTCTACCTGACCGACGGCGCCGGCCAGGCGCAGGAGTACGCGCAGACCGAGGC
>NZ_JBBDQW010000024.1:0-46085 GCF_040905785.1 Tistlia sp. | reverse complement strand
TGCCGTGCACTACTCCCCTCAGAAAAAATCCCGGACAGCAGTGCGCCTTCGCGGGGATGACGGACCTGGTGGGCGCGCCCCTACGTCAGGTGCGGCTGGTCGATGTAGGCGGCGGACTGCATCTCGGCGAGGCGGCTGACGGTGCGCCGGAACTCGAAGGCGCCGTCGCCCTCGGGATAGAGCCCTTCGGGCGGCGCCGCGGCCGAGACCACCAGGTTGACCCGGTGCTCGTAGAGCGCGTCGACCAGCGTCATGAAGCGGCGCGCCTCGTTGCGCCGCTCGGGCGACAGCTCGGGCACGCCCGACAGCACCACCGAGTGGAAGTGGGTGGCGATGGCCAGGTAGTCCTCGGCGCCGAGCGGCCGCTCGCAGAGCTCGGCGAAGCCGAAGCGTGCGACACCGCGCGCGCGGGCCGGAATCTCGATGCGCCGGCCCTTGACGGTCAGGCTGCCGGCCCCGATCTCGGCGCCCTCGGTTAGGTCGGCGAAGGCCGCCTCGAGCGCCGCCTCGGCCTCGGCCCCGAGTGGCCAGTGATAGACGGCGCGGTCGTGAAGGCGCGCCAGCCGGTAGTCGGTGCCGGCGCCCAGGTCGAGGATGTCGAGACGCTGCCCGAGCAGCGCGATGAAGGGCAGGAAGCGCTCGCGCTGCAGGCCGCCCTCGTAGAGCCGGCCCGGCTCGAAGTTCGAGGTCGCGACGACGACGACGCCGCGCTCGAACAGCGATTCGAAGAGCCGCGCCAGGATCATGGCGTCGGCGATGTTGACCACCACGAACTCGTCGAAGCAGAGCAGCCAGGCCTGCTCGGCGAGCTCCTCGGCCAGCTCAGGCAGGGGGTCGGCCTTGCTGCCCTTGGTCTTCCGGCGCCAGGCGTGCAGCCGGTCGTGGGTCTCGGCCATGAAGGCGTGGAAGTGGACGCGACGCTTGCGCTCGACCGGGGCGGCGCGGAAGAAGAGGTCCATCAGCATCGACTTGCCGCGCCCGACCGGGCCGTAGAGGTAGAGGCCCTGGGGCGGCTCCTCGGGTCGGCGGGCAAGGCCCAGGCGGGCCTTCCAGCCGCCCGAGCCGGGCGCGGGGCGGTAGCTGCGCAGCGCGTTGTGCAGCGACTGCAGCTTCTCGGCCGCCAGCTCCTGCGCCGGGTCGGCGCGCAGCTCGCCGGCGCGGCGCAGCGCGCGGTAGGCGTCGAGGGGTCCTTCGGTCATGCGGTCGATGGCTGCGGGCGGGAGGGGCGGGGCCTCTACCTAGCGGAGCGCGGGCGCGCCCGCTAGGCCCCCTTGGTCGCGAACCATGAAGCACGAGGGGCTCACGGCTTCGCCGTCACCCGGTAGGCGCAGCGCCGCGCGCCGGCCAGGATGTGGTCGGTCCGCTCGACCGCGGCGTCCTCGCCCAGGACCTCGCGGAAGACCTCGAGCTCGACCTGGCAGAGGCCGCTGCAGGCCGTGGCGGCGACGCAGATCGGGCAGTGGTTCTCGACCAGGAGCCAGCCTTCCGGGGTCTCCTCGACCGCGGCCATGTAGCCCTCGGCCTCGCGGATCCCGGCGAGGGCGGCGACCCGCGCGCCGAGCGGCGCCGCGCCGTCCAGCCGCCGCCTGTAGGCGGCGACGAGCTGCTCGCCGCGCGCCTTCAGCAGCCGGGCCAGGCCCTGGTCGCCGAAGGCCTCGCCCATGGCCGAGAGCAGGCCCGCCGCCAGCTCGGCGTGGGCGTCGGGAAAGTAGCGCTCGGCGGCCGGCGTCAGAGCCCAGAGCTTGGCCGGCCGCCCGACCGGCCGCGCCTCCTCCTCGTAGGCGACGAAGCCCTCCTCCTGGAGCGCGTAGAGGTGCTGGCGCACGGCCATGGCGGTGACGCCGAGCTCGGCGGACAGCGCGGCGGCGTCGCACGGGCCCCGCAGCTTGAGCAGCCGCAGGATCGCCGCGCGGCTGCGCGGCTCGGTCTTCCGGGGGCGTTCGGTCCGAGAGTGGTCGACATTCCGCTGGGTCATGGCGTTTTGGTAAAGAAATGTCTTGAGAAACGCAAGGAACGGTCGCAGGCTTGGTTTTTATAAAGAACGGCCTTTCAAAAGGGAGACTCGCCATGACCGAAGGATGGCGCGAGGTCGCGAGCCTGGAGGAGCTGGGGCCGAGGGGGCGGCGCCTGGTCAAGGTCGAGGGCCGCCAGATCGCCCTGTTCCGCAGCGGCGACAGTGTTTTCGCCTGCAACAACCGCTGTCCCCACGAGGGTTATCCGCTGATCGAGGGCAGCCTGGCCGAAGGGCGCGACCCGGGCAGCTGCGTGTTGACCTGCAACTGGCACAACTGGAAGTTCGACCTGGTCGGCGGCGAGACCCTTGTCGGCGGCGACCGCCTGCGCCGCTACCCGGCCCGGGTGATCGAGGGCCGGATCCAGCTCGACTTGAGCGAGCCGCCGGCGGAGGTCCGGCGCCAGGCCGCGCTCGAGGGGCTGGCCGGCGCCTTCAGGCGCAACGAGCGCGACCGCATGGCGCGCGAGGTGGCGCGCCTGGAGCACGCCGGCGGCGATCCGCTGGACGCCCTGCGCCGCGCCGTCGAATGGACCCACGAGCGCTTCGAGTTCGGCACGACCCATGCCCTGGCGGCCCTGCCGGACTGGCTGCGGCTGCGCGACGAGCGGGCGGACGGCCCCGCCGAGCGCCTGGTGCCGCTGATCGAGGTGCTCGACCACCTCAACTGGGACAGCCTGCGCGAGCCCGCCCGGCCCTTCCCCGAGGCGCGCGCGCCCTGGTCGGCGCCGGCCCTGGTCGAGGCCGTCGAGGCCGAGGACGAGGCGGCGGCGGTCGCGGTCCTGCGCGGCGGCTTGGCCGAAGGCCTCGAGCTGGAGGCCCTGGAGGCGGCGCTCGCCGCTGCGGCCCTGGCGCATTACCAGGACTTCGGCCATTCGGCGATCTACACGCTGAAGTCCCGCCAAGCGATCGAGCGGCTCGGGCCGGAGGTCGCCGGGCCGATCCTGCTGGCCCTGGTGCGCTCGCTGGTCATGGCGCAGCGCGAGGACCGGATCCCCGAGTTCCGAGCCTACGCCCCGGCGCTGGCGGCCTGGGACGGGCGCGGCGACCGGCCGGTCGAGGCCGCCGACTTCCGCGGCCTCGGCGTCCGCCAGGCGCTGGCCCGCTGCCTGGAGTCGAGCGCCCGGCCCGACCAGCTCCAGTCGGCCTTGCTCGGCGCCGCGGCCGAGCAGTGGCTGTGCTTCGACCTGGCGGTCGAGCGCCGGACCGACAACCCGGTCTCGCAGAACGTCGGCTGGCTCGACTTCACCCACCCCGTGACCTTCGCCAACGCCGCCCGCCGGCTCTCGGCGCGCCACCCGGCCCTGCGTCCGGCGGCCCTGCTGCAGCTCGCCTGCTTCCTGGGCCGCAACGCGACCTACCGGGACGAGGCGGTCGCCGAGGCCGACTGGGCGGTCGCCGACCCCGAGGCCTTCTTCGCCGAGCACTTCCGGAGGCTGTTCGACCACGGCGTGCCCGAGCCGATCGTCGCGGCACACCTGGTCAAGGTGCTGACCGCGGTCGAGCAGGAGTGGCGCGCCCATCCGGATGCACCCTGGCGGCCGACCCTGCTGGCGGCGGCGCGGCGCTTCCTGGACAACCCGCCGAAGCGTCGCCACGGCCTGCGCCTGGCGCACCAGGCGATCGGCTTCGTCGAGGCGGAGTAGGGTCGGCACCCGTCTTCTCCCACGCCCCTCGGCAAGCTCGGGACGAAGCGAAGGCGGAGCGAACGGCGGGGTCGGCCTGCCTTCCCGTCTCGCATTCTCCGCCGGCACATAACCCGCTTCATCCCGAGCGCGCCCGCCAGGGCGCAGTCGAGGGACGCATGGGCGGGGCCAGGAGTCGCGAGGGGTGCAGGAATACCGGCCCCTCAGCCCTGCTGCTCGAGGCGGTCCATGTCGTCGTCGGAGAGGCCGAAGTGGTGGCCGATCTCGTGGATCAGGACGTGTCGGACGACCCGGGTCAGGTCCTCCTCGCTTTCGCACCAGTAGTCGAGGATCGGCCGGCGGTAGAGGTAGATGCGGTCGAGGTCCTCGGGCTGGCCGAGGACGCTCTGGCGGGTCAGCTCGACGCCGCGGTAGAGGCCCAGGATGTCGAAGTGCGACTCCAGGTCCATCTCCTCCATCGTCTCCTCGTCGGGGAAGTCCTCGACGTGGATCGAGACGTTCTCGACGAAGCGCCGCAGCTCCCCGGGGATGGCGCTCAGCGCCTCGCGGGCCATGCCCTCCATGTCCTCCAGGGTCGGCGGCGCGCCGTAGCGGTGGAGCAGGTCGGAACGTGCCATGGCCAAGCCTCTCATGCCCTTGCCTTACCCTCCCTTGACCGGCAGGTCCAGGGCCGCCACGTCAGGGCCACGACGTCGACCGCGCGAGGGCAGAGGGCATGGAAGAGAAATTGTCTCCGGACAGACGCAGGCAAGCGCTCGCCGACCTCGAGGGCTGGCAGGCGGTGGAGGGCCGCGACGCGATCGCCAAGAGCTTCCGCTTCGCCGACTTCAACGCGGCCTTCGGCTTCATGAGCCGCGTCGCGCTGATGGCCGAGAAGATGGATCACCACCCGGAATGGTTCAACGTCTACAACAGGGTCGAGGTCACCCTGACGAGCCACGACGTCGAGGGCCTGAGCGAGCGAGACCTGCGGCTCGCCCGCTTCTGCGACGAGGCGGCGGCGGCCCGGTGAGCCTCGGGGTGAGCCTCGGGGGCAGGCGCCGATTGGCCCAAGGCCCTCAATTGCACTTTTTTCAGGCGTCCGCAGCCGCTATATAGGGCTCATTCCGACAATTTCGGAGCATCGCCCCGGCGGGGAGATGCGGCGACGGGCGAAGGGCCCGGCGCCGGAGGAGGAGAATTTATGTCCAATCTGCCGCTCATGCCCAAGGCGACCGCCGTCTGGCTGGTCGACAACACGGCTCTCACCTTCGAGCAGATCGCCGAGTTCTGCGGCCTGCATCCGCTCGAGGTGCAGGGCATTGCCGACGGCGAGGTCGCCGGCGGCATACAGGGCATCGAT
Source organism: Tistlia sp. (assembly GCF_040905785.1). Classification (NCBI taxonomy): domain Bacteria; kingdom Pseudomonadati; phylum Pseudomonadota; class Alphaproteobacteria; order Rhodospirillales; family Rhodovibrionaceae; genus Tistlia; species Tistlia sp. The sequence continues at coordinate 41,086 of NZ_JBBDQW010000024.1, read as the reverse complement.
CCGATCGGCACGAACACGCTGGCCAAGGACGAGATCGAGCGCTGCGAGAAGGACCCGACGGCGCGTCTCAAGATGGCCAAGCGCGACCTGCCGGAACCGGCCAAGCGCACCAAGGGGCCGCGCTACACGCCGGTCGCCAAGCGCCAGGACAAGCCTGACGGCATCGCCTGGGTGCTGCGCAACCATCCGGAGCTGAAGGACAGCCAGATCTCGAAGCTGATCGGCACGACCAAGACCACGATCCTGGCGGTGCGCGACCGCACCCACTGGAACTCGACGAACATCCGGCCGCGCGATCCGGTGCTGCTCGGCCTGTGCAGCCAGACCGAGCTGAACGCGGCCGTGCTGCGCGCGCGCAAGGCCGCCGAGCGTGCCGGGGAGCCGATCCCGCAGCCCGAACCGATGCCGGAGCCCGAGCCGGAGCCCTCGCAGTCCGGCCGTCCCGACCTGTCGATGTTCAAGCTCGGCTGACGGAGCGTCGCCTTGAAGGATCTGCAGTCCCTGCTCAACGGCTTTCTGGGCACGCTCCAGGGCGGCGCGCAGCCGCAGGAGCGCGCGGCGCCGCCGTCCGGCTCCGGCCCCCTCGCCGGCACGCCCTTCGAGGGCCAGCTCGGCCAGCTGGCGGGCGCCGCCGGCGTCGGCGGCCTGGCGGGACTGCTGGTCGGCTCCAAGACCGGCCGCAAGTTCGCCGGCAAGGCCGCGACCTATGGCGGCCTGGCGCTGCTCGGGGGCCTCGCCTACAAGGCCTACACCGACTGGCAGGCCGGCAAGTCGCCGGCCAGCACCGCCGCCAGCACGGCGGTCGAGCCGATCCCGGTGCCGCCGGTCGACGGCCGCTTCTTGCCGCGCGAGCAGGCCGCAGACGTCGAGGCCGAGGACCTGAGTCTGGTCCTGGTGTGCGCCATGATCGCCGCCGCCAAGGCCGACGGCCACGTCGACGCCGAGGAGCAGCGCCGTCTCTTCGCCGAGCTCGGCAAGCTGGAGCTGACCCAGGCCCAGAAGGCGCTGGTCATGGACGAGCTCTCCAAGCCGCTCGACATGGACGCCGTGGTCGCCGGCGCGACCTCGCCGGAACGCGCGGCCGAGATCTACTGCGCCTCGCTGATGGCGATCGACCCCGACGGGCCCGCCGAGCGCGGCTACCTGTCGTTCCTGGCCGGCCGCCTGGCGCTCGACCCCAAGCTGGTCGCCCACCTGCACGCCTCGGTCGAGGGCGCGGCCGACCCGGCGTAGCGGCGCTTTCTCCTTCCACCTCGACGGGCTCGGGACGAAGCGGAAGCCGGCGCAAGGAGTGCTTCGTCCCGAGCCCGTCGAGGGACGTGGCAGCCCCGGCGCCGACGGCCCCTACTCCTTCACCGGCACGGTGTAGTTGAGGGCCAGCCGGCCGCCGTCGGGGTAGAGCGTCTGGCCGGTCATGTAGCTCGCGTCCTCGCTGGCCAGGAAGACCGCCACCGAGGCGATCTCCTCCGGCTCGCCGACCCGGCCCATGGGCGTGCGCATCAGCACGCCCTTCATCTTCTCGGGGTCGTTGACGACCGAGGCCAGAACCTCGGTGCGGATCGATCCCGGACCGATGCCGTTCACGCGGATGCCCTTGTCGGCCAGCGCCAGGGCCATGACCTTGGTCAGCTGGTTGACGCCGCCCTTGGCGACGACGTAAGGCGTGATCGACGGAATCGCGAGCACCGCATTGACCGACGACATGTTGATGATGGCGCCGCCGCCGCCCTGCTCCGCCATCTGGCGCGCCGCTGCCTGGCCGGTCAGGAAGACGCCCTTGAGGTTGACGCGCAGGACCGCGTCGAAGTCCTCTTCGCTGAACTCCAGGAAGTCGCCGGCCCGCACGATGCCGGCGTTGGCGACCGCGATGTCGAGGCGGCCGAAGGCGGCGACGGTCGAGGCGACCATGCCCTCGACCTCGGCCTTGTCGCCGACGTCGCAGCGCAGGAAGATCGCGTCCGCGCCCGCCTCCTGCAGCGCCTCGACGGCGGCCTCGCCGCGCTCCTGCGCCAGGTCGGCTATGGCGACCTTGGCGCCCTCGGCGGCGAAGGCCTTGGCGCAGGCGAGGCCGATGCCCGCGGCCCCGCCGGTGACCAGGGCTACCTTGTCCTTCAGCCGCATCGCTCTTCTCCTTGCCGCCGCGTCCTTGCAGGGCGGCGAAGCTGCCACGCCGGCGCCCCCGCCTCAAGGCCCGACGCCTCAAGGCCCGTCGCCTCGATCGCCGAAGCCGCACGGCCGGCCGTCGTCGCGGCAGGGTGGAGCGACGCGCGAAAGGCCCTATGCTGGTCGGTTGCCATGACCGAGAGCTTCACCACAAGCGACAAGGATCGCTTCCGCAAGCTGCTGCTGCTCGCCGCCGAGAGCCCCTTCGAGGGCGAGCGCGCGGCGGCGCTGGCGGCGGCCGAGCGGCTGGCCGGCCGGTTGTCGATGACGCTCGAGGAGGCGGCACGCGCCTCGGTCGAGCCGGAGCCGGAGCCGCAGGTGCGCCGGCGCGGCCGCGGCGCCCCGGAGCCCGAGGACTGGGGCGGGCCGCGCGGCTGGCAGCGCGACCCGGCCTGGATGCACGCCACCGCCGCCGGCTACGCCTACGAGGCCTCGGCGGCGGCGAGCCGGGCCCGACAGCGCCACCGCGACAAGGTCGAGGCGACGCAGCGCCGCGAGGAGGAGGAGCGTCGCCGCGCCCAGGCGCTGCGGCGGCCGGGCCTGCGCAACCCGCGCCGCCTGGCGCCGCGCGACTTCGCCCGCACCCTGATCCTGCAGACCGGCTTCAGCCTGCGCGAGATCGCCGACATCACCGGCCTGACCCAGCACGAGGTCATCGGCCTGAAGCTGAAGCTGCGCGGCTGACCGGTGGCCGCACCCGGAGAAGGACGAAAGACGATGAAGCTCTACTCGGGACCGCTCAGCCTGTTCGCGCGCAAGGTCGAGATCGCGCTGCGCGAAAAGGACCTCGCCTTCGAGCGGGTCATGGTGACCTTCAGCCAGTCCGAGGGCTACAGCCCGAAGCACCCCGACGTGCTGGCGGCCAACCCCAAGGGGCAGGTCCCCGTGCTCCTCGACGGCGACCTGACACTCTTCGATTCGACCGTGATCCTGGAGTACCTGGAGGACGCCTACCCGGCGCCGCCGCTCTACCCCGCGGCGCCAGCCGAGCGGGCGCGCTGCCGGCTCCTCGAGCTGGCCGCCGACGAGATCCTGCTGGCGCCGGTGCGCGCCCTGATGCACCGGCCGGGGCCGCGGCCCGCCGACCCGGCGCGCTGGGAGGCGCTCGAGGCCGAGGCGCGCAAGGCCGAGGCCCTGATCGCCGAGCAGCTCGGCGAGCTCGACGGGCGGCTGCGCGACCGGCCGTTCCTCTGCGGCGCCTTCAGCGCCGCCGACCTCGCCGTCTTCATGCCGGTGCTCTACGGCCAGCGCCTCGGCGGGCCGCCGCTGGCGCCGCACGGCGCGCTCGAGGGCTGGTTCGAGCGGCTGCTAGAGCGGCCGGCCTTCGCGCGGGCCGTCGCCGAGATCGCCGAGGCCGACGCCGAGCTCTCGCTGCCCGTGCCCGGCGCCTACGGCGGCCGCGGCGCGCCCCCGGTGAAGGGGTCGATCAACACTCGGTGACACGCCGCCTGCGGCCGCTTGCGGCGTCGCGCCGGCGGCACCATCTCGTCGGCGACGAGAGCGGTGGGCAATCCGCCCCCCGCTCTGTTGGGAGCACCTCGATGAGCGATCCTTCTTCCCTTGGCGGCCGCCCGCTCGCCTTGCGAGCGGGACTTTTGCTGGCCTGCGGCCTGCTGCTGGCGGCCTGCCAGACCAGCGGGGCCGCGCCGCGCGGCAGCGCCGCCGCCTCCATGTCCAGCGGCGACCGCACGACGTCGAGCGAGGACGGCTCGGCCGCCGCCATGCGGCGGCTCTTCTCGCCGCTGAAGACGACACCTTCCCAGCGCTAGCGGGCGTCCGTCAGCCCGCCTTGCGGCCCAGCCCGGCGCCGCCCAGGCTCGCCGTGATCTCCTCGAGGATCGCCGGGTCGTCGATGGTCGCGGGCGCCCGGTAGTCCTCGCCGTCGGCGATCGAGCGCATGGTGCGCCGCAGGATCTTGCCCGAGCGGGTCTTCGGCAGTCGCTCGACCACGATCGCCGTCTTGAAGGCGGCGACCGGGCCGATGCGGTCGCGCACCATGGCGACGCACTCCCGGGCGATCTCCTCGTGCGGCCGGGTCACGCCGGAGGAGAGCACCAGGAAGCCGACCGGCGCCTGGCCCTTCAGCGGGTCGGCGACGCCGATCACCGCGCATTCGGCGACGTCGGGATGGGCGGCCAGCACCTCTTCCATGGCGCCGGTCGAGAGGCGGTGTCCCGCGACGTTGATGATGTCGTCGGTGCGCGCCATGACGAAGACGTAGCCTTCCTCGTCGAGGTAGCCGGCGTCGCCGGTCTCGTAGTAGCCGGGGAAGTTGGCCAGATAGGTCTTCACGAAGCGCTCGCGGCCGTTCCAGATACCGGGCGTCGTGCCGGGCGGCATCGGCAGGCGGCCGGCGATGGCGCCGACCTGGCCGGGCGGCAGCGGCCGGCCGGCGGGATCCAGGACCTCGAGCTGCCAGCCCGGCACCGGCTTCGTCGGCGAGCCTGCCTTGACCGGCAGCGGCTCGATGCCGATGCAGTTGGCGGCGATCGACCAGCCGGTCTCGGTCTGCCACCAGTGGTCGATCACCGGCACCTTCAGTTGCCTTTCGGCCCACCCCAGGGTGTCGGGATCGCAGCGCTCGCCAGCCAGGAAGAGCGTGCGGAACGTCGAAAGGTCGTAGTCGCCGATCAGCCGGCCCTCGGGGTCCTGCTGGCGGATCGCCCGGAAGGCGGTCGGCGCGGTGAAGAGCGTGGTGACGCCGTGCTGCTCGATGACCCGCCAGAAGGCACCGGCGTCGGGCGTGCCGACCGGCTTGCCCTCGTAGAGCACCGTCGTGTTGCCGTTCAGCAGCGGCCCGTAGACGATGTAGGAGTGGCCCACGACCCAGCCGACGTCGCTCGCCGCCCAGTAGACCTCGCCCGGCTCGACCCCGTAGATCGCGCCCATCGACCACTTCAGCGCCACGGCGTGGCCGCCGTTGTCGCGGACCACGCCCTTGGGCTGCCCGGTCGTGCCCGAGGTGTAGAGGATGTAGAGCGGATCGGTCGCCTCGACCGCCACGCAGTCGTGGGGCTCGGCCGCGGCGACCGCCTCCTGCCAGTCCTCGTCGCGCCCGGCCTGCAGCTCGCAGCGCTCCTGGGGGCGCTGCAGGACCAGGCAGTGCCGGGGCTTGTGGGTCGCCATGATGATGGCGGCGTCGAGCAGCGGCTTGTACTGGACGATGCGGCCCGGCTCGATGCCGCAGGAGGCCGAGAGCACCAGCTTCGGGCTGCAGTCGTCGATGCGGGTCGCCAGCTCGTTGGCGGCGAAGCCGCCGAAGACGACGGAATGCACCGCGCCGAGCCGCGCGCAGGCGAGCATCGCCATGGCGGTCTCGGGGATCATCGGCATGTAGATGACGACGCGGTCGCCGCGCCCGACCCCGCGCGCGGCCAGGGCGCCGGCCAGGCGGGCCACCTCGTCGCGCAGCTGGCGGTAGCTGTAGCGGCGCACCGTGTCGGTGACCGGCGAGTCGTAGATCAGGGCGAGGTGGTCGCCGTTGCCCTCCTTCACGTGCCGGTCGAGGCAGTTGTAGCAGGTGTTCAGGCGGCCGCCGCGGAACCAGCGCCAGATCGGCTTGTCGCTGTCGTCGAGGACCCGGTCCCAGCGCTCGCTCCAGTGGATCGCCTCGGCCGCCTCGGCCCAGAAGCCCTCCGGATCGGCGATCGAGCGGGCGTGAATCTCGTCGAAGGTGCCCATGGTGCGCTGTAGCCCTCCCTCAAGCTGTCGCCTGTCGGCCGCGCCGTTCTTTTGCCGCGCGGTCCCTTGCGGCCAGTCTGCCGCGCCGGCCGCCCCGGGTAAACTCGGCTGGCCCCAAACCCACCCGGCCCAGGTAAACGCGAGCGGCGCGGCGCCCGCCCTGCGCCAGGTCAATTAGCGCGGCAGCGGGCAGCGCCAGGGCAGGGCGCGGCCGCTGCGGTCGTCCTCGTAGGCCGGCCAGGCCGTGGCGATGCAGCGCTCGGCGCCGCAGAGCGCGCGGGCCTGGGCCGCCGGCACCAGCCAGCCCTCGACCGCGAAGCCGGACCCGCCCGGGCCCCGGAAGAAGCCGCGGGCGTCCGTCCTGCCCCGGCGCAGCGCGGTCAACACCGCCTCGACGACCTGCCCGACCGACCAGTCGTCGGGGAACAGCGAGGAGCACTTGCAGGAGCGACGGGCCGTGCCCGCCGTCTCGGGCAGGCAGACGATGGCGCGGCTGACGCCGTCGGCGTTGGGCCCGGCATAGCGCTCGCGGATCGCCGGTTCGCCGGGGCTGCGCGCGCCGGCCAGGGCATGATAGCCGCCGAGCGAGGCGTCGCGCGGATCGCGCTCGCCGCAGAACAGGTGGGACAGATCGAGCGGCGGGTCGGTCTCGGACCAGAGCGTCTCGGCGGCCGTGCAGTCCGGAGCCTCGGCCGCGACGCCCGGCACGGCGGCCAGCAGCAGCAGGACCAGAAGGAGCGAGCCCGCCCCGGCCCCTCGCGACGTCCCGCGTGCCTGCCCGTGCGACTGCCAGGCCATGTCCACCTCCTCCCTGCCGTCCGCACGCAGGGTAGCGGCCGGCGCGCTCCCTCGGAAGGCGGCGCAGCCCGCCCTTGCCAGCGAGGCCGCCGGCGGCTTAATCACATGGGGCATGAGCCAGCCGACCGACCAGCAAGCGCCCGGGCGCCGCAGCGGCGCCTTCGAGCGGGACCTCGAGCCGGGCCCGGCCAACCACCGGGCGCTGTCGCCGCTCGGCTTCCTGCCGCGTGCCGCCGCGGTCTACCCGCACCGCCTGGCGCTCGCCCACGGCCGCCGCCGCTTCACCTGGGCCGAAGCCTACGCGCGCTGCCGGCGGCTCGCCTCGGCGCTGAGCCGGCGCGGCATCGGTCCGGGCGACACCGTCGCGGCGATGCTGCCGAACATCCCGGAGATGTGGGAGGCGCACCACGGCGTGCCGGCCACCGGCGCCGTGCTGAACGCGCTCAACACCCGCCTCGACGCCGAGACCCTGGCCTTCATCCTGGAGCACGGCGAAGCCAAGCTGCTGCTGACCGACACCGAGTTCCACCCGGTCATCTCCCGGGCCCTCAAGATCCTCGGCCGGCCGATCCCGGTGATCGACGTCGACGACCCGGAGGGGCCCGGGGGCGAGCGGCTCGGCGAGGCCGACTACGAGGCGCTGCTCGCCGAGGGCGACCCCGACCACCCCTGGGCGCTGCCCGAGGACGAGTGGCAGGCGATCGCGCTCAACTACACCAGCGGCACGACCGGCAACCCCAAGGGCGTCGTCTACCATCACCGCGGCGCCTACCTGAACTCGCTCGGCAACGTCATGACCTGGCAGATGCCCGAGCACCCGGTCTATCTCTGGACGCTGCCGATGTTCCACTGCTCGGGCTGGTGCTTTCCCTGGACCGTCACCGCCCTGGCCGGCACCCACGTCTGCCTGCGCAAGGTCGAGGCCGGGGCGATCTACCGCGCCTTCGCCGAGGAGGGCGTGACCCACCTGTGCGGCGCGCCGATCGTCATGCAGATGATCCTGGGCGCCGCGGAGGAGGAGCGCCGGAGCTTCGACCAGCCGGTGCGGATGATGACCGCGGCGGCGCCGCCGCCGGCCTCGGTGCTCGCCGGCATGCAGGCCCAGGGCATCGAGGTGACCCACGTCTACGGGCTGACCGAGGTCTACGGGCCGGCGGTAGTCTGCGCCTGGCACGACGAGTGGAACGAGCTGGCGATCGAGCAGCAGGCGGAGATGAAGGCGCGCCAGGGCGTCGCCTACCCGGTGCTCGAGGAGCTCGGCGTCTTCGATCCCGACACGCTGGAGCCGGTCCCCCACGACGGCGAGACGCTGGGCGAGGTGGCGATGCGCGGCAACATCGTCATGAAGGGCTACCTGAAGAACCCCGAGGCGACCCGGGAGGCCTTCGCCGGCGGCTGGTTCCGCACCGGCGACCTCGGCGTCCTGCACCGCGACGGCTACCTGCAGCTCAGGGACCGCTCCAAGGACATCATCATCTCGGGCGGCGAGAACATCTCCTCGATCGAGGTCGAGAACGCGCTCTACCGCCACCCGGCGGTCGCCGCCGCGGCGGTGGTCGCCAAGGCCGACGAGAAGTGGGGCGAGACCCCCTGGGCCTTCGTCGAGCTGAAGCCGGGCGCCGCCGCCACGGAGCGAGAGCTGATCGAGCACTGCCGGAGCGTGCTGGCGCACTACAAGTGCCCGCGGCGCGTGCTGTTCGAGGAGCTGCCGAAGACCTCGACCGGCAAGATCCAGAAGTACGAGCTGCGCCAGCGGGCCGTCGCAACCCGGGACTGAGCGCTTCCTCGCCGGCCGGGCGCGCGGGCCCGCCCGATTCATGCCTTGTTAGGCATTCGCGGGCCTAAGTGCTGCTTATCGAGGGTAGAAAAAGGGGCGGGGGCAAGGTGCGGGCGGCGACACCCGACGGCTCACCGAAGCGGCTGAGACTCGTCACGCTGTTCGGCAGCGTGGCGATCGCGCTGCTGCTCATGCTGTTCGTCGGCGTCATGCTGTGGACCGAGCGCCGGGAGACCCTGGAGACCGCCGGCAACCTCGCGCTCAGCCAGCTGCAGTCCTTCACCCACGCGGTCGGCCTGACCCTGGTCGGAGTCGAGACGGTGCTCGACGTCGCTGCCACGCGCGTCGCGGCGAGCGGCCCGCGGGATCCCGCCCTGTCGCTCTACCTGCGCCTGCTGTCACGGCGCATGGACAGCCTGAGGGCGGTCCTGGTGGTCGATTCCGGCGGGCGCGTGATGGCGGACTCGCGCCCGGGGCAACCGAGCGTCGGCCACGACATGTCGCGGCGTTCCTATTTCCAACTGCCGGCCCAGGGGCGGGCGGGCGCGGTTTTCATCGGCCGGCCGGTCCTGTCGCTGCACGACGGCCTGTGGGCTTTGCCGATCTCCAAGCCGGTGCGCGGGCCGGACGGCCGGCTGGTCGCCGTCGTCGTCGCCTCGATCTCGCCGAGCCGGCTCGCGGAGGGCGTGCCGGCGGCGGCCATCGACCAGAACCGCAGCGCGCTGCTGGCGCGCGCCGACGGCACGCTGCTGATGCAGCTGCCCGGCAACGGCTTCTGGCCGCGCAGCAGCCTGGCGACGACGCCGCTGTTCGCCGAGCGGCTGCGCCGGCACGGGCTCGGCCTCTTCGAGTCGGCCGCCCTGTTCGACGAGCAGCCGCGCCTGGTCGCCTACCGCAAGCTCGAGGGCTTTCCCCTGGTCGCGGCGGTCGGGCTGACCAAGGACTACGTGCTGCAGGGCTTCTGGTCGCACCTCCTGGGCTTTGCCGCGCTGCTCGCCTTCGCGCTCGCCGTCCTGGCCGGCGCTACGCTGCTGCAGCTGCGCTCGGTCTCGGCGATGAGCCGGCGCAATCGCGAGCTCGCCGTCGCCTACCGCCTGGCCCACGGCGCCAACCGCGCGAAGTCGCAGTTCCTGGCGCGCATGAGTCACGATCTGCGAACCCCGCTCAACGCCATCGCCGGCTTCTCGGAGCTGATGACCCTGGGCATCCTGGGGCCGCTGCCCGAGCGTTACCGGCAGTACGCCGAGCACATCCGCTCGAGCTCGCTGCACCTGCATTCGCTGGTCCAGGATCTGCTCGACCTGTCGCGTGCCGAATCGGGCCGCCTGGCGCTGAATGACGAGGAAGCGGTGGCGCTCGGCAAGCTGGTCGACGACTGCCTGCACCTGATCGAGGGCGCGGCGCGGGACCGCTCGGTGCGCCTGGTCAACGGCCTGCCGTCGGAGACGCCGGGGGTCTATTGCGACCCGATCCGCATCAAGCAGATCCTGATCAACCTGCTGACCAATGCCGTCGATTACCTGCCCGCCGGAGGCTGCGTGTGCCTGGATCTCGAGCGCACCGAGGCCGGCGACCTGCGCCTGGCGGTCGAGGACGACGGCCCCGGCATTCCGGCGGACGTGCTGGCCGCGGCCGAGGGCGACGACGAGCAACTCGACCCCCTGATCGCCGCCAGGACCCAGGGCAGCGGGCTGGGCCTGTCGATCGCCTTCGCCCTGGCCCGCCTGCACGGCGGCGTCCTGGAGGTCGAGAGCTGTCCGCAGGGCACGCGGGCTGTGCTGCACCTGCCGGCGGCCCGGATCGTCGACCCTCAGGGAGCGGGCCAGGAGTCGGCGGACCAGCTTGCCGCGAGCTGAGTCGGGTGGCGCCGCCGCCGCCCTTGGGGTGTGCAAGGACCCACCTAGCACCAAGCGGGTGTAGCGTTCCAACAGTATCCAGGGATTGCCTGCGGTCGCGCGCGCCGCGGCGTTCGTTCTGACGACCCACGGCCGGAAACCGGCACCCGCCGGCCTCCGGCGCTTTACATCAGGGTCTTCGTTCGGCCCGGCTCGGGGGGCTATCCCGGCGCCGCGCGAGGGCGCCTGGGGCGTGGATCAGTGGAGATCGTGTTGGGCGATCTCGTCCTTGATCCGCAGCTTCTCGCGCTTGAGGTTGTGCAGGGCGTTCTCGTCGGGGTGGGGTCGGAGGCTTTCCTTCTCGATCTGCTGTTCCAGATCCGCATGCTTGGCGCGAAGTGCGATAACGTGGTCCTGCAGGGACATGGAACCCGTCTCCCTTCAGTTTGTCAGCCGTTCATGGTAACGCCGGCTCGTCGAGACTGCCAAGGCGCATGAAAAGAAATCTGTGCATGGCGCGGGCGGCGTCAAGCGGGCGCAGGCAAGGCGATGAGAGGGCGATGGTCGAGGCGCAGGAGGCGGCGGCAGAGGGGCGGGGAGCGGCGAAGCGGCGGCTGATCGTCGGCATCACCGGCGCCAGCGGCACGATCTACGGCATCCGCCTCCTGGAGGCGCTGCGCGCGCTGCCGGTCGAGAGCCATCTGGTCGTCAGCCGCTCGGCCGAGGTCACGATGGCCTACGAGACCGACCTCAAGCTGCGCGATCTGCAGGCGCTGGCCGACGTGGTGCATCCGGTCGAGGACATCGGCGCGGCGATCGCCAGCGGCTCCTTTCGCACCCTCGGCATGGTCGTCGCGCCCTGCTCGATCCGCAGCCTCTCGGAGATCGCCAGCGGCGTCACCGCGAGCCTGCTGACGCGGGCCGCCGACGTGGTGCTCAAGGAGCGCCGGCGCCTGGTCCTGATGGTGCGCGAGACGCCGCTGCACAGCGGCCACCTGCGCAACCTGCTGGCGCTATCGGAGATGGGTGCGGTGATCGCGCCGCCGGTGCCGGCCTTCTACGCCAATCCGAGCAGCATCGACGAGCTGGTCGACCAGACGGTCGGCCGCGTCCTCGACCTTTTCGAGCTCGACAGCCCGCTGGTCCGCCGCTGGGGCGAGCCCGGCCCCGACGGCCGTGTCGAGCGGGCGGCGAAGCGGCGGGGCCGAGGCGACTGAAGCTCGGAATCCGGAAGGCACCTGTGCCGATCCGCGGCCGCAGAGGTATCAGTCGAGCGCGTTCAGCATGGCCTCGAGCTCCGGCGCCTCCTCGCCGACGAAGGCGAGCAGGTTGGCCCGGGCCGCTGCCGGGTCGTCGACGCCCGGCGCCAGGGGCAGGGCGCGGTGCAGCAGCTCCTGCTCAAGGCGCTCGGCCTCGAGCTCGTCGCGCTTGATGCGCTGGCGCAGCGCCTCCTGTGCGGGGTCGGCGGCCCCCTTCAGCCGGCGGCGGACGCCGCGCAACGGCACCACCACGCCCTGCTGCCAGGGCCCGGCGGCGGTGGCCAGCGCCGCCAGCTCGGTCGCGCTCAGGCGGTGGCCGCAGCGTCCGGCCCAGAGGCAGAACAGCAGCAGGTTGACGTCGAGGCCCAGGCGGTCCTGCAGCGCCAGGCAGGCCTCGGCCACGCCCGGCCGGCCGTAGGTCGCCAGCGAGAATGCCCAGAAGGGGTTGCGCGGGCCGGGGTCCGCGCTCAGGCCCCGCTCTCCTCGCCGCCGCTCTCCTCGCCGCCGCTCTCCTCGCCGCCGCTCACCTCGCCGACGTAGATGCCGAGGCCGCGCGCGGTGCGGATCAGGGCGCCCGCCGGATCGACCCGGTGCGGCCGGTCGACGATGTCTGCGAGCGGCAGGTCGACGACGTTCCGGCCGCTCCAGGCGACCATGCGGTCGCTCTTGCCGGCGGCCAGCAGGTCGACGGCGTGGACGCCGAAGATCGAGGCCATCAGGCGGTCGCGCGGAGTCGGGGTGCCGCCGCGCTGGACGTGGCCGAGCACCGTGACCCGGACCTCGGCCTTGGTGGTTTCGGAGATGCGCCGTCCGATGTAGTGGCCGATGCCCCCGTATAGCGCCATCCCCGCGTCGTTGTGGGCCTGGACGACCGGCTCGCCGGTCTCCATGGGCGCCGCCTCCGCGACCACGACCAGGGCGAAGTTGCGGCCCTGGGCGCGCAGCGCGTCGATCTTGGCGGCGATCCCCTCGATCCGGTAGGGCAGCTCCGGCAGGAGGATCACGTCGGCGCCGCCGGAGATGCCGGCCGACAGCGCGATGTGGCCGGCGTCGCGCCCCATGACCTCGAGCACCATCACGCGGTCATGGCTGGCGGCGGTCGGCTGCAGCCGGTCCAGGGCGTCGGTCGCGACCCACAGCGCCGTGGCGTGGCCGATCGCGACCTCGGTGCCGACGACGTCGTTGTCGATCGTCTTGGGAATGCCGATCAGGGGGATGTCGCCCTGCTGGGCGAGACGGCGCAGGATCGACAGCGAGCCGTCGCCGCCGACGCCGATCAGGGCGTCCAGCTCGAGCTGGCGAAAGCCCTCGACGATCTCCTCCGAGCGGTCGCGCAGGGTCCCGTCGGGGTAGGGAAAGGCGAAGGGGTTGCCCTTGTTGGTCGTGCCCAGGATCGTACCGGCCATGCGCAGCAGGGTGCCGTCGAACCGGTTCGGGGACAGGCTCTCGGCCTCGGGCGGGCGCGCCAGCAGGCCCGCCGTTCCCTTGTGCAGCCCGACCACCTGCCAGCCGAGTCCGTCGACGGCGCGGTTGACCACGGCGCGGATCGCCGCGTTGAGGCCGGCGCAGTCGCCGCCGCTGGTCAACAATCCGATGCGCTTCTTGCCCTTGTACAGTGCCGCCTCCTGTTTCGAGTCGTGGGTGCCGCGACCACCGCCCGGCCATGCGCAACCAAGCCATGCGCAACCAAGCCATGCGCAACCACCAGGGCTTAACGCAGCTGCCCGGCGTCTGTTCGGCCAGGCCCCGCGCGCGTCTCGCGCGCTCGGCCTACGAACAGCGGCGCGTCTGGACTATACTACAGGCGCCGGCGGGGGGGTCGAACCCGGGGCGGCGCAGCGCGGCAGAGGATGGCGACGGGAATCGCATGAACGACGACGGGGCGTGGGACGAGGAGCGCACATCCCAGCAGGCGCGGCTGCAGCGGCTGCGCCTCGAGCATCGGGATCTCGACGACGTCATCGACCGCCTGCTCGAGCACGCGCCCTTCGACCAGCTGCAGTTGCAGCGCCTGAAGAAGCGCAAGCTGCTGCTCAAGGACGAGATCTCCAGGCTCGAGGACCAGCTCACCCCCGACATCATCGCCTGAGGCCGGATCGCCTGAGGCCGGCAGAGGCTCAGCGGGCGAGGCCGCTGCTGGCCTGCTTGCGGGCGTACATCTTCTTGTCCGCGGCGTGCAGCGCGTCGTCGACCTGCTCGCCGCTGGAAAAGGCGTGGACCCCGACCGAGATGCCGATCTCGATCATCGAGCCGCGGTGGTCGAGCGGCGTCTCCATGATTGCCTGGGCCAGCTCGGCGCCCTTCTGCTCGCCGTACTCGATCGGCGCCTGCATCAGGATGACGCCGAATTCGTCGCCGCCGAGCCGCCCGACCACGTCGGAGCTGCGCAGGTTGCGCAGCAGGACCTCGGCGACGTGCTTGAGCACGGCGTCGCCGACCGCGTGGCCGTGCAGGTCGTTGACCCGCTTCATGCCGTCGACGTCGAAGTAGAGCACGCTGCCGGGCACGCCGTAGCGCTCGGAGTAGGCCATGAAGCGGCTGAGCTCGCGCACGAAGGCGCGACGGTTGACCACGGGCACCAGGGGATCCTGGTCGGACAGCTCCTCCAGGAAGCCGACGCGCTTCTTGGCCTGCTCAAGTTCCTCGCGCAGCCGGTGCACTTCGCTCATCAGCTGGCCGAGGGCGGCGCGGACCTTGGGCGTCAGTTCGGCCTCCGGGACGCCCATGACCGAGGCGACGTCGGCCGGCGCGCGGACGCCCTCGACGGCCGCCGGCGCGGCTGGCGCGGCCGCACGCGCGGCGCCGATTCCCGAGATGCCTCCGGTCCCGACCATCGGCCCGGTCGAGGTGGTTCTGCTGACCTTCATGCGCCTGCCTTCGGCTGACTCCCGTGCGCCTGCCGCCCCGCTCGGCCGGCCCCGCTTCCGCCGCGCCAAGGGTAGGGCCGAAAAGGTAAAGGCTTCGTTCACCCTCCTGCGCCCGTCCGCGCTCTTCCGTGCCGTCTGCCGCGCGCTGTCTCGGGGTTGTCAGGCCGATCGGCGATTTCGATAATGCGGCGCCTCGCTTCGACGTATGGTGCGGGGGCCGGCGCCGCTTGGAGGCGCGGCCGGCAGGCAACCGCGCAGGGGACGACGAAGGGGTCATGGAGGCAAGCGCACAACCGGTCGGCATCGTCATGGGCAGCCAGTCAGACTGGCCGACGCTGCGTGCCGCTGCCGAGCTGCTCGAGACGCTCGAGGTCGGCTACGAGGCGCGGATCGTCTCGGCCCACCGGACGCCGGACCGGCTCGTCGACTACGCCAAGGGCGCGCAGGAGCGAGGGGTCCGGGTGATCGTCGCGGGCGCCGGCGGCGCCGCGCACCTGCCCGGCATGATCGCCGCCATGACCATCCTGCCGGTGCTCGGCGTGCCGGTGCAGTCGCGCGCCCTCTCCGGGCTCGATTCGCTGCTCTCGATCGTGCAGATGCCCGGCGGCGTGCCGGTCGGCACCCTGGCGATCGGCGAGGCCGGCGCCAAGAACGCCGGCCTGCTCGCCGCCTCGATCCTGGCGCTGTCCGATCCGGCGCTTTCCGAACGCCTGGCCCGCTGGCGACAGGACCAGAGCGAGTCGGTCGCAGAGACACCGCGAGACGATGGCTAGGGCCCGCAAGGCGACGATCGCGCCGGGCGCCACGATCGGCATCCTCGGCAGCGGGCAGCTCGGCCGCATGATCGCGCTCGAGGCGGCGCGGCTCGGCTACCGCAGCCATGTCTTCGGTCCCGGCGCCGACGATCCGGCGATGCAGGTCTCCAACCGCGCCACCGTGGCCGCCTACGACGATGAGGCGGCCCTGGCCGCCTTCGCCGCGGCCGTGGACGTGGTTACCTACGAGTTCGAGAACGTGCCCTACGCGACCGCCGCCTTCCTGGCCGACCGGACCAAGGTGCGGCCCTCGCCCGCGGTCCTCCAGATCTGCCAGAACCGCCTGCGCGAAAAGGACTTCTGCGCCTCGATCGGGGCGCCCACGACCCGCTACGTCGAGGTCGCCGGGCCGGAGGCGGTGGCGCGCGAGCTGCGCGACCTGGGGCCGCCGGCGATCCTGAAGTGCGCGGAGCTGGGCTACGACGGCAAGGGGCAGGTGCTGGTCAAGGCCGACAGCGACCCGAAGGCGGCCTGGGAGGAGATGGCGGGCCATGCGCCCGAGGCGGTCGGCATCCTGGAGGCGGTGGTCGACTTCCGCATGGAGATCTCGGTCATCGCGGCGCGCGGCCTGGACGGCCAGATCACGACCTACGTGCCGGTCGAGAACCGGCACCGCAACCACATCCTCGACGAGACCCTGGTGCCGGCGCGGCTCAAGCCGGCGCTGGCCGACAAGGCCGAGGGCCTGGCGCGCCTGATCGCGGAGAAGCTGGAGCTGGTCGGCCTGGTCGCGGTCGAGATGTTCGTAACGACCGACGAGCGCCTGCTGGTCAACGAGATGGCGCCGCGCCCGCACAACTCCGGGCACTGGACCCTCGACGCCTGCGTCACCTCCCAGTTCGAGCAGCTGGTGCGGGCGATCTGCGGCCTGCCGCTCGGCTCGCCCGAGCGCCACGCCGACGCGGTCATGAAGAACCTGATCGGCGAGGAGGTCGAGCGCTGGGCCGAGGCGGTCGGCGACCCCAACAGCAAGCTGCACCTCTACGGCAAGGCCGAGGCCCGGCCGGGCCGCAAGATGGGCCACGTCACCAAGCTGCTGCCCAAGCGGGAGGGGTAGGGTTTCTTGAAGTCGCGGCGCCGGCCCGCGCCCCCGCCCGGCCCTACGGCATGCACAGATCTTTGTACGCAAGACCAGAGACTTGGCTAGAACGACAGCGCAACTCGCGCTTGCGTGGTTCGACAAGCTCACCATGAAGCGCGACCTGAAGCCTGCCCTATCCTATCCCTCGCTTCATGGTGAGCTTGTCGAACCATGCAAGCGTGGAAGCGTCGGCGGAGATATGTGCACACCCTAGCCGCCCGGCCACCCAAAGGCAGTATTCCTGGAATGGGTGGCCGGGCGCGCGGAGCGCGCCGCCCTCCTAAAGCAGCGTCTCGTCCAGCCGGGCCGAGAGCAGCTCGGGCCCGGTCTCGGTGACCAGGATCTGCTGCTCCAGCTTGACGCCTTCCCGGCCGCCCGGCTCGCCGGCGAAGGCCTCGACGCAGAACACCATGCCGGCCTCGACCCGGCCCTCGACGCCGCCCGCCTCCCACGCCGAGGGATCGACGATCAGGGGGTATTCGTTGCACAGCCCGATGCCGTGGGCGAGGGCGGCCCCGGGCAGCCCGCGGTAGCGTTCGGGCGGCCGCTGCGCCCGCGCGGCGATCTCGCCGAAGCTGACGCCGGGCCGGAACAGCGGGATGTTGCGGGTGACCTGCTCGAAGGCGGCGGCGTAGAGCCGGCGCTGCGCGTCGCCGGCCGGGCGCTCGCCGGCGACCCAGGTCCGCGACAGGTCGGCCGAATAGCCGTGGAGGCCGATCAGGTCGGTGTCGAAGGCGACGATGTCCCCGGCCTCGATGACCCGCCCGGAGCACTCCTGGTACCAGGGGTTGGTCCGCGGCCCCGAGGTCAGGAGGCGGGTCTCGATCCACTCGCCGCCGAGCTCGATATTGGCCTGGTGCAGGTGCGACCAGAGCGCCTGCTCGGTGATCCCGGGCGCCAGGGCCGCGGCCATCCGCCCGATCGCCGTCTCGCAGCCGTCGACCGCGGCGCGCACCGCCAGCACTTCCTGCGGCGTCTTGATCTTGCGCGCCTGGTTGGCGACCTCCTGGCCGTCGGCCACGGCGATGCCCCGGGCCTCGAGCGCCCGGAGGCCCGCGGGGTCCAGCCGGTCGACGGCGAGGCGGCGCTCGCCGCCGCCGTGGCGCGCCATCAGCTCGGCGATCTCCTCGGCCCAGAGCGCCGCCTTCTCGGCGACCCGCTCGCCGACGATGAAGTGGTACCAGCTGACGGCCGGGCGCACCTCGCCGACGGCCGACCGGCCGGCCGAGAGGTGCGCGCAGCCGGCGAAGTCGAACAGCACCGTGGGGCCCTCGGCGGGCACGAAGACGTAGCGGCAAGGATTGTGCAGGCCGTAGACCTGCATGTTGCTGGTGCCGGTCGCGTAGCGGATGTTGGTCGGGTCGTAGAACAGGCCGGCCGCGCAGTCGTGGGCGACGAGCTGGGCGCGCAGCCGGGCCAGGCGCTCCAGGTCGAGGCGCTCCAGGTCGAGTTGGCGCTCGTCCGGAACCGGGAAACCGTTTCCCGCCCCGCTCACCGGATCAGCCCGTCGCCGAAGTCCTGGCGCGCGCGCTCGGCCAGGATGTGCGCCTCGGCGACCCGGCCGTAGAGCTGGCGCGTGCGCTCCAGCGGGCCGACCAGCCCGGGCCGCGTCGCATAGCCGAAGACCGCCGAATGCCGCGCTCGGCCGCCCTCGACCCGCGAGACCTGGTGCAGGGCGTAGCGGCCCTTGAAGAGCTGCAGGTCGCCGGGACGCAGGGTCAGGCGCCGCAGCGGGCTCGTATCCTCGCCGCGCAGCAGCCGGCCGACGCCCTCCAGGTTCTCGTCGCCCGGCCGGCGGATGTCGGGGCAGTACTGGAACTCGCCGCCGGCCTCGGCCTCCTGGGTCAGGATCGTCGTGACGAACTCGTTGCCGTCGTAGTGCCAGGGCTGCTGGGTGCCCGGCGGCAGCACGTTGACGACCAGCCCGGCGAAGGGGTCGGCGTATTCGTAGACCTCCGGGCGCCCGACGCAGGCGGCGACGAAGCGCTTGAGCGCGGGCGCGACGTAGAGCCGGTGGATCGCTGCGTCGGCGGGGATCATGTCGCGCGAGACGAAGCCGCTGGTGCGCTCGAAGAACAGGCTGCGCGGGTCGTCGGCCGGCAGGCTCGGGTCCGGGGCGGAGTTGTAGAGGTTGCATTCCAGGCGCCGGAAGAAGGCCTTGGGCGCAAGCGCCGCGCCCTCGCCGCGCGCCTGCGCCAGCCCCTCGGCGGTCAGGAAGCCGGGCAGCACGCAGCAGCCGTCCTCGGCCAGCTCGGCGCGCACCCGCTCGACCAGCCCGGACAGCGCCGGCGGGTCGCTCGCGTCGATCGGATAGCGCGAGAGGTCGACCAGGTCGCCGATCTCCTCCCCGGCGGCGTCGGCCAGCTTCGGCATGGCGGTCATGGCAGTGTCTCCTTCGGTTTCCGTCGCGCCGTCCCGGCAGCGGGCGAGCCCGGAAGCCTGGGTGGCTTCGGCGCTGCGAGCCCGGCGGCCCGGGACGGCGGCGGTGGGTGATCCCAGGCCGCGACACTGGACCCTGGGCGATCATGACGGAAACGAGTTTGTTGCATTGCCTCGATGAGCGTTCCTTATTAGTGGGCATGGAGCCGAACCTGGAAACCGCCCTGCTGCGCAGCCTCGTCGCCGTCGCCGAGACCGGCAGCTTCACCGCCGCCGCCGGCCGGGTCGGGCGCAGCCAGTCGGCCGTCTCGCTGCAGATCGGCCGGCTCGAGGCGATGCTCGGCTGTCGCCTGTTCGAGCGCAGCAAGCGCAGCGTCGCGCCGACCCGCGCCGGCCGCGACTTCCTGGTCTACGCCCGGCGCATCCTGCAGCTGCAGGCCGAGGCCGCGGCCGCGGTCAACCCGGCGCTCGGCGAGGTCGTGGTGCGCGTCGGCATGCCGAACGACTACGCCGAGCTGTTCCTGCCGGCGCTGCTGCGCCGCTTCGAGGCGGCCTTCCCGCGGGTGCGCTGCGACATCCAGTGCGACATGACCTGGGAGCTGCTCGACCGGCTGGAGCGGGCCGAGCTCGACCTGGTGCTGGGCATCCGCCACGCCCGGCGCAGCACCGGCCTGACCCTGTGCCACGAGGAGATCGTCTGGGTCGCCGGCCCGGCCTTCGATCCGGCGGCGCTGGAGGGGCGCCCGCTGCCGCTGGTGCTCTATCCCGAAAGCTGCCCCTACCGGGCGCGCGGCGCCGCGGCGCTGGCCGGCAGCGGCCGCGAGTGGCGCGTCGTCTACACCAGCCAGAGCCCGACCGGCATCCGCATCGCCGTCGAATCCCGCGGCGCCGTCACCATCACCTCCCGCCGCACCGTCCCGCCCCACTGGCGGGTGCTGACCCCGGAAGAGGGCTTCCCGACCCTGCCGCCGGCCGAACTGCAGCTCTACCGGGCGGAGCAGGCGCCGGGGGCGGCCGTGGAGCGGCTGGCGGGGGAGATCGAGGCGGTGTTTAGGGTGGGGTAGGGGGGGATGCGGCTGCTTTGCGCCAGGAGCGGACAACCGGGAGCGATGATTGAATGACCGCGACCGGCCGCAAGCGCAGTGGCGGCGAAGAGCGACAGCGACCATCTGACTTGCGCCCAAGGGCCCATATCCAGTCATTGCGAGACATTCCTCGCCGTCCAACAGGGAATTCTGCCTCTGTCGTGCCATCTGAGGTTCCCAAGCCGATCCGGCGACGATTGGAGGCTTTACGCTTGCGTTCTAGTGATTACAACATTATCGTTGTAATCATGATACCCGCGCTCGTCTCCTTGTCCGGCTCTCCGTGGACTGTGCTGCCCCCTGGGGCGCACGCGGCAAGTTTGGAAGATGTGGCGGCTGCCTTCGGGACGAATGCCTGGCGGCGTGAGCTTTTCGACGGTCTCGTTGTCGCCTCTGGCAAGCTTCGATTGGCTGGATGTCAGGCGATCTACCTCGACGGCAGCTATGTGACTGGCAAGCCGAGGCCCGGCGACTTCGATGCATGCTGGGACCCTACCGGGGTCGATCCGGCTAAGCTTGATCCCGTATTCCGAGAATTCGCAAACGGTCGGGCAGCGCAGAAAGCGGCGTTCAAGGGCGAGTTCTTTCCGTCCTCTATGATGTGCGTAGATGTCGGGTGGGCATTCGTCGATTTTTTCCAACTAGATCGATTTACAGGGAAACAGAAAGGAATCATCTCCATTTCGCTTTTAGCCGATCCGCTTCTCTCCGGGAAGGTGCAGCCATGATCTACAGCGACAAACAGTATGGCGTGTCGCGTGCGCAACTAGCGAAGTTGCAAGATGCGCTTGCTGCCGCGAAGGAGCGCGCATCGGTACCGGCATGGCTAAAGCAGGTAGAGATCGATGGGCTCAAGAGCCAGATCGTCGACATCGAGGCCGAGCTTGCCGAATACGATCTACTGAAAGCAGGCCAGATTTCGTTCTCAAAAACCTATGCTCTAGAAGAATTGCCGCGCGTGCTGGTTCAGGCGCGAATCGCCTCCGGCATGAGCCAGACGAACCTCGCCGAAAAACTTGGGATGAAGCCGCAACAGGTGCAGCGCTACGAGGCGACCGACTACATGGGCGCAAGCCTTGGTCGGCTGATAGAAATTTCGAAAGCGCTCGGTGTTAAGGCGTCCGGAAGTTTTGAGGGACCGAAGCAGGTTGGCGGGTCGGTGTTCGCGTGGGGCGATGTCGACGATATCGTCTGGAGTGAGCTTCCTTACAAGGAGATGATCAAACGAAAGTGGTTTGATCTGCCGCGGGGCGCAAACCCGATTGAGCGCGTAAAGGAATATTTTCTGCACGCGGCAGGACCGCAATTTGCGACGGCGTTTCATCGCAAGAAGATGCGCAGCGGGAACGTGCCGAACGAATACGCCCTACTCGCATGGCAAGCGCGCATTCTGGAGCGGGCGCATAGCAAGATCGAAGCGCAAAAGATCGCAACCTTCGAACTCGATGACCGGTGGCTGCCAGAGTTGGTGCGTCTCACGAAACGCAAGGACGGCCCGATGCGTGCCCGCGATCTGCTGGCGGAGAAAGGCATCGTTCTCATCGTCGAACGTCACCTTCCAGGGTCGTATCTCGACGGCGCGGCCATGCTCACAAATGGTGAGACTCCGGTTGTAGGCCTTACGCTACGCTATGACCGTTTGGACAATTTCTGGTTTGTACTGATGCACGAGCTCGGTCACGTCTTCCTGCATCTTTTCGACGGATTGCGCTTCGACTTCTTCGACGAGGAAGGTGGCAATGACAGTGACGCGATTGAGGCGAAGGCTGACAAATTCGCGCTCGACGCGCTGATACCGGAAGCATTGTGGGATCAGTGTCTGTCCCGCTTCGCCCTGTCGGAAGAGGCGGTGAAGATCGACGCGGATACGATCGGCATCGATCCGAGCATCATCGCGGGACGCATCAGGAAGGAGCGCGGCAATTACACCATCCTGAATGATTTGGTTGGTCGGGATCAGGTGCGCTCGCAGCTAGAGGAGGCGAGCGATGATCTTGACTAACGATATGTATGTCCCGGCGCTGCGGTGGCGCCTCGGCGAGTACCAGGCACTTGCTCGCCTTGCCGCCGCCGCCAAGGACCGTACTGTTCCCTATGTCACAATTCCGGAAGTCGAATTCGATTTCGAGTTGTGGCAGCCGAAGAAGACCGTTCAGGAGCACGTCCATCCCTTCGCCGCACGCTTCAATGCCAAGTGGGGGCAGCGGCCCGCATGGATCGGCGTGCATCCAACTATTCCCGGCAAGCCGATGGGGGACGGTCGCGACATCTTCACATACGTGTTTGAAGCCCTGCGGGCATTCCAAGCGAATGCGATGCCGGCCGTTCCGCTCGATGTCTCCCCGCCAATGCTCACATCTGTTGCAGGAATCGTTGCGACCGATGGTTTTGGAGCGGCCATCGGGGTCCGGCTGGAGGATTTGATGAAGCCGGATGCGCGCACGCGCATCAAGGCGTTGACCGAGGCGCTCGATCTATCGCTCGGCGAAGTTGACCTCGTTATCGATCTCGGCGCACCGAATTTTGAGCCCTACAATGCATTCGCAGGTGCTCTCATTGCTGCCATGCAAAAGCTTGGTAACCTGCATACCTTCCGCAATTTTGTCGTCATCGGTACGGCGATTCCGGAGACGTTCAAGGATGTTGCCAAGGGCGCCGACCAGCTCCCGCGCCATGATTGGCTCTTCTATCAAACGCTGCTCGGCAAGTTGCCTCCTGGCATGCGGCAACCGAATTTCGGCGACTACACAATCGTCCATCCGGAATTCGCGCCGATAGACATGCGCAAGATCAAGCCAGCTGGTAAGCTCGTCTATACAACGTCAACGGCATGGGAGGTGCGCAAAGGCGGGGCATTCCGAGACAATCCAGGGCAGATGTACGACCACTGTGCTTCGATTGTAGCGTCTGGCAAGTTCAGCGGAGCGGGTTTCTCAAGCGGCGATGACTACATCGCTAAATGTGCGATGCGGACGGCGAAGCCTAGCAATCAGCCTTGGTGGAAGTTCGTTACGATCAACCACCACATCACGCATGTGCTGGACGATCTCTCCACGTTCGGCGCTGCACCATGAAGGCGCGGATGGAGGCGGTGATCTCGCGAAGCGTCATGATCTCGCAAAGTATCTCGTAAAGTTGCCTCCTCGGCCGTCGGAGGTCCTTCGGCGCATATCCGGCTTGGCCTAGGAGTTCTAGTACTTCGTCGCGCCAGAGAAGATGCGCCATCATGACCGGATCGATTTCGGGGTTGGCGAGGGGGTTTCGCAACACATGGAAGTTGACACCGCCCCTTGGTCCCTGCTCGGCCGCGATCACGCCGCACCATTCGGGAGCGCAACTCATGATGCTTGCGAGATGCTTCGGCGCGGCGACGAATGTCAGCTTTTGCAACGTCTGGCGGAAAATGTCTATCTGCGTCGAGAATCGGTCTAGGTTGTCCTTGGTGCTCTTGATTTCATAGCCGTGGATGCAGCCGTTAATGACGGCCACATCAATGCGGCTTCGGGCGTGCGCGAGACCAAGCTCGTCGATCACGAGCGTGTCGGAATGAGATTTGGCGCGTCGTAATCGTTTGGAGTGTAGCGCAGAGCGAATGTCTGCGTCTGTCGATTCCAACTTCGCCTTGGTCAGCATTGGGCTTCCTCCCCCCCCCTAGTCTACCGTCAATGTCGCATTGGTCAGTATCGAGTAGCCTCCAGTCTACTTTCTGCCGGAAGTCCTGCTCCAAGCCAAGGCGGCAATCTGACTCACTTGACAATTCTCAAGGGTGTCACTGGCGATGTCCGCTTCTGGCCGTGGACAAGCCGGCTGGAGCGACCGACTTTGGGCTCAAAACGGACGTTCGAGTCGCGCTCGCCGAACTTCCCGCATGGGTCCAATGTGGGCGCTCCGAAGGAATCAGCCCCGCGGCGCTTCCGCACCTCACCGTTGCACGCCACCCCCCTACGCCTCCACCTTCTCCCTTGCCGCCTCGCCCTCGCGCTTGCACGCCGCGATGCGCTCGACGTGCTTCTGGCCCCAGGCGCTCAAGGGGGCGAGGGCGGTGCAGAGGGAGTGGCCGAAGGGGGTCATGGCGTAGTCGACGCGCGGCGGCACCTCCTTGTGGTCGGTGCGCGTGACGATGGCGTCGGCCTGCAGCTCCTTCAGGTTCTGGATCGGCATCTTCTCGCTGATCGCCGCGATCCGGCGGCGCAGCTCGCCGAAGCGCAGCGGCCCCTCGGCCAGGTGCCAGAGGATCGGCACCTTCTACTTGCCGCCGACCACGTCTTGCCGCCGACCACGTCGAGCGCCGCCTCCAGCCCGCAGCCGTAGGGCCCGGCGCAAGGCGCCGGCCGCCGCCGAGTAGGGACCTACCCCAGCTCGACCGGCGCGAAGCGGCGGAAGGCGCCCTCGGCGATCATCTCGGCCAGGGTGTCGATGACGCCGGCGAGAACCCGGTCCTCGCCGATGAAGGCGGACTCGGAGGCCGGTGCCGGCAGGCGCGCGAGTATGGCCGCCTTGGCCTCGGCGAGCGGACCGGCCAGCACGAGCGCGCGCCCGTCGAGGCCCTCGGGCAGGCCGCGGGGCGCGAAGTAGCTGGCCTGGAGGGCGGCGAGCAGCTCGACCGCCACGACCCGGCGCAGGCAGTCGACCATCTCGAGCAGGCGCCAGGCGCCGAAGGTGCCCATCGAGACGTGGTCCTCCTGGTCGGCCGAGGTCGGCAGCGACTGGACGCTGGCCGGGGCGGCGCGCACGCGCAGCTGGCAGACCAGGGCGGCGGCGGTGACCTGGGCGTTCATCAGCCCGGAATCGAGGCCGGGGATGCCGGCCGCCAGGAAGGGCGGGAAGCCGGACTTGCTGGAGTCGATCAGGAAGGCGACGCGGCGCTCGGCCATCGAGGCGATCTCGCTGACCGCGAGGGCCATGGCGTCGGCGGCGAAGGCGACCGGCTCGGCGTGGAAGTTGCCGCCGCTGATCAGCGGGCGGCTGTCCGGATCCTCGGGGTCGGCCTCGGGGTCGAGCACCGGATTGTCGGTCGTGCTGCCGGCCTCGCGCTCGAGCAGGGTGGCGGCGAAGCGCAGGGTGTCGAGCGCGGCGCCGACGACCTGCGGCTGGCAGCGCAGCGAGTAGGGGTCCTGGACGCGCAGGGCGACCGGGGTGCGCCCGCTGCCCTCGAGCAGCCCGCGCAGCAGGCGTGCGACCTCGGCCTGGCCGTGCTGGCGTCGCGCCCGCTCGTTGATCAGCGCCGAAAAGGCGTCGGGATTGCCGAAGGCGGCGTCGAGGGTCAGCGCGCCGGCGACGAGCGCCGCGGCGAGCGCGTTCTCGGCCTCGAACAGCGCGACCAGGCCGAGCGCCGTCGCGACCTCCGTGCCGTTGATCAGCGCCAGGCCCTCCTTGGGCGCGAGGTCGGCGAGCGGCGCGATGCCGGTCACGGCCTCCAGGCGCTCCGCGGGATGGACCGCGCCGGCGTGGCGGAAACGGCCGCCCGGCTCGCCGAGCACGACCAGCCCGATGTGGGCGAGCGGCGCCAGGTCGCCCGAGGCGCCCATCGAGCCCCAGGCCGGCACCACCGGCAGGGCGTCGCCGCCGGCGAGTGCGATCAGGGTCTCGACGACCTCCGGCCGCACGCCCGAGAACCCGCGGCTGAGGCCGTGCGCCTTGAGCAGCAGGGCCAGGCGGACCACGGCGTCGGGCAGGTCGGGCCCGGTGCCGGTGGCGTGGGACACCACCAGCTTGCGCTGCAGGGCGCGCCGCGCGTCAGGGGCAATGGCGTACTTGGCGTTCTCGCCGAAGCCTGTGGTGATGCCGTAGATCGATGCCGCCCCGGGCGCCTCCGAGGCCCGCACCGCGCCTTCGAGCACGCCCTGGGCGGCGCCGATGCGCCGGCGTGCCGCCTCGGACAGGGCGATCGCTCCCGGCGCCCGCCAGAAGGCGCGCAGCGCCGCGAGGTCGAGGCGGTCGGGCACCAGGTCGAGGACACTGCTCACGGGCGGGCTCTCCTTCGGCAAGGAACGTCGCCGGCCCGAATAGCACGCCGGCCGCCGCGGTCAACGACCGGGCGCGACCTTGGCGTGTCGCCGATCGGCGGAGTCCCGCTGCTGCGCTCGCGCAACTCGCGCTTCGTGGTTCGACAAGCTCACCATGAAGCGCGACCAGAAGCCTGCTCTTGGCCGGGAACGCTTCCGGAGGGCAGGGGGCGTGGCGGGGCCTGTGCAACTCGCGCTTCGTGGTTCGCCCTTCGACAAGCTCAGGGTGAAGCGCTCACCATGAAGCGCGACCTGTAGCCTTGCTCTCATGAAGCGCGACCCGAAGCCTGTGCCGGCCCCGGAGTCGCTTCATGGTGAGCCTGTCGAACCACGAAGCGTGGAAGCGCGGCGCCGCCCCTCAGAAGCTCAGCAGCTCGGCCTGCTTGATCTGCGGCAGGGCGCGCACGCGCTCGAGCACAGGGGGCGGCAGCGGCTCGTCGAGCTCGATCAGCGCGATCGCCTCGCCGCCGCGGTCGTCGCGGCCCAGGTTGAAGGTGGCGACGTTGATGCCGGCGTCGGCCAGGGTGCGCGACAGGTCGGCGATCGCGCCCGGCCGGTCGTGGTTGGTCGTGTAGAGCATGTGCGCGCCGAGCTGGGCCTCGAGCTCGATGCCCTTGACGTTGACCAGGCGCGGCTTGGTGCCGCCGAACAGCGTGCCGGCGACGCTGCGCTCCTGGCGCTCGGTGATCACCGTCACCCGCATCAGCGTCTGGTAGTCGCAGTCGCGCTCGTGCTTGGTCTGGGCGACGTCGATGTCGCGCTGGCGCGCCAGCTCCTGGGCGTTGACCATGTTGACCTGGTCGAGCATCGGGCGCAGCAGCCCGACCAGGGCGATCTGGGTCAGCGGCCTGGTGTTGAGCTCGGCGACCTGGCCCTCGTACTCGATGCGGACGCCCTTCAGGCCGCTGCGCGTCAGCTGTCCGGCGAAGGAGCCGAGCTGCTCCGCCAGCGTCATGTAGGGGCCCAGGCGCTTGGCGTCCTCGGCCGTCATCGAGGGCATGTTCACCGCATTGGAGACGGCGCCCGAGACCAGGTAGTCGGCCATCTGCTCGGCGACCTGGACCGCGACCTTCTCCTGGGCCTCGGCGGTGGAGGCGCCGAGGTGCGGCGTGCAGACCAGGTTCGGCGTGCCGAACAGGGGGTTCTCGCGGGCCGGCTCCTGCTCGAAGACGTCGAGCGCGGCGCCGGCGACCTGCCCCGACTCCAGGGCCTCCTTGAGGTCGGCCTCGACGACCAGGCCGCCGCGCGCGCAGTTGACGATGCGCACGCCCTTGCGGCACTTGGCCAGGGCCGCCTTGTCGAGGATGCCGCGGGTCTGGTCGGTCAGCGGCACGTGCAGCGTGACGATGTCGGCGCGCGCCAGCAGCTCGTCGAGCTCGAGCTTCTCGACGCCCAGGTCGTCGGCGCGGTCCTGCGACAGGAAGGGATCGTAGACGACGACCTTCATGCGCAGGCCGAGCGCCCGGTCGGCGACGATCGCGCCGATGTTGCCGCAGCCGACCACGCCCAGGGTCTTGCCGGTCAGCTCGACGCCCATGAACCGGGACTTCTCCCACTTGCCGGCCTGGGTCGAGAGATCGGCGGCGGGGATCTGGCGGCAGAGCGCCAGCATCAGGGAGATGGCGTGCTCGGCCGTGGTCACCGAGTTGCCGCCCGGCGTGTTCATCACGACGACGCCGAGGCGGGTCGCCGCCGGCACGTCGATGTTGTCGACGCCGATGCCGGCGCGCCCGACGATGCGCAGGGCGCCCTTGGAGCCGGCCTCCAGCACCTCGGCGGTGATCTTGGAGGCGGAGCGCACGGCGATGCCGTCGTAGCCGGCGGCGGCGGCAACCAGGTCCTCCGGCTTGAGGCCGGTCCGGACCACGGCCTCGATGCCGCGTTGCTCGAAGACCTCGACGGCGAGGGGACTCAGGTTGTCGGCGATCAGGACCTTCGGCATCGGACTCTTTCTTCCCGCTGTGGGAGGCGTGCGTGGGAGGCGTTGGGGTCGAGGTGGTGCTCGGAAGGTCCGCCGTCTTCAGGCGGCGGCGCGCGACTCGGCCTTGATCGCGCCGTAGGCCCAGTCGAGCCAGGGCAGCAGGGCCTCGATGTCGGCGGTCTCGACCGTGGCGCCGCCCCAGATGCGCAGGCCGGGCGGGGCGTCGCGGTAGGCGCCGATGTCGTAGGCGACGCCCTCGGCCTCGAGCCGCCCGACCAGCGCCTTGACCAGGCCGCGTTGCGCCGCCTCGGTCTGGCCGGCGAACCAGGGGTCGATGACCGCCAGGCAGATCGAGGTCGAGGAGCGGGTGTCGGGCCGCTGGGCCAGGAAGCCGGCCCAGTCGGAGGCCTCGACCCAGCGCTCGACCGCCGCCAGGTTGGCGCGCGAGCGGCCGATCAGGGCCTCGAGCCCGCCGGCCGACTCGGCCCAGCGCAGGCCGTCGAGGGCGTCCTCGACGCAGAGCATCGAGGGCGTGTTGATGGTCTCGCCCTTGAAGATGCCCTCGTTCAGCTTGCCGCCCTTGGTCATGCGGAAGATCTTCGGCAGCGGCCAGGCGGGCGTGTGGCTCTCCAGCCGCTCGACGGCGCGCGGTCCGAGCGCCAGCATGCCGTGGGCCGCCTCGCCGCCCAGCACCTTCTGCCAGGACCAGGTCACGACATCGAGCTTGTCGAAGTCGAGCGGCATGGCGAAGGCCGCCGAGGTCGCGTCGCAGATCGCCAGGCCGGTACGCCCGGCCGAGATCCAGTCGGCGTCGGGCAGGCAGACACCCGAGGTCGTGCCGTTCCAGGTGAAGACGACGTCGCAGTCCCAGTCGACCGCCGAGAGGTCGGGCAGCGCGCCGTAGGGCGCCTCGAGCAGGCGCGCGTCGGTCATCTTGAGCTGCTTCAGCACGTCGGTCGCCCAGCCGGCGCCGAAGGACTCCCAGGCCAGGACCTCGACGCCGCGGGGGCCGAGCAGCGACCAGAGCGCCATCTCCAGGGCGCCGGTGTCGGAGGCGGGGACGATGCCCAGGCGCCAGCCCTGCGGCAGCCCGAGGAGGCGCGCCGAGCGCTCGATGACCTCGGCGAGACGGGCCTTGCCGACGGCGGCGCGGTGCGAGCGGCCGACCGGAGCCTCGGCGAGAACGGCCGGCGACCAGCCGGGGCGTTTGGCGCAGGGGCCCGAGGAGAAGTTCGGGTTGGCCGGGCGGGCGGCCGGCTTCGCGGCGGACGTCATGGCAGAGTCGTTCCTTCGCCTGTAGTAGTCGTTCCGGAGCTAAAGTGCGGCGGATACTAGGCACCATGCTGCAGTGCGTCAACGGACGGCCCCCCGGCGCGAGCCCGGGGATCCAATGTGAATCGCTGCCCCTGGCGCTGGTGCCGGGGGGTACCGGCCGGGTAGAGTGTCGCGCGAAGCGGGTGCCCGCCGCCAGGGCAGAACCCGCGCCCCGCACGACGCCCGAACGCAGGGCGCCGACGGCCGCCAGACAGGGACGCCAGAGCCGCCGATGAACACGGAGCAGATCCTGCTCTTCGCCATCCTGGGCGCAGCCCTGCTGCTCTTCGCCTGGGGCCGGCTGCGCTACGACCTGGTGGCCATGATCGCGCTGCTGGCCGCGGTCGTGGTCGGCGTGGTGCCGGGCGAGCGGGCCTTCGAGGGCTTCGGCCATCCGGCGGTGATCACGGTGGCGGCGATCCTGATCCTGACCCGCTCGCTCAGGAACAGCGCCCTGGTCGACATGGCGGCGCGGCTGCTCGGCAGCCTCGGCGCCCGCCCGACGGTCCAGGTGCTGGGACTGGCCGGCGTCACCGCGATCTTCTCGGCCTTCATGAACAACGTCGGCGCCCTGGCGCTGATGCTGCCGGTCGCGCTCGCCGTCGCCGGGGAGGCCCGACGGCCGGCGAGCGAGGTGCTGATGCCGATCTCCTTCGCCTCGCTGCTCGGCGGCCTGACCACGCTGATCGGCACGCCGCCGAACATCGTCATCGCCTCCTTCCGCGCCCAGGAGACCGGCGAGCCCTTCGGCATGTTCGACTTCGCGCCGGTCGGGCTGAGCGTCGCGCTGGTCGGCGTCGTCTTCGTGGCCCTGGTCGGCTGGCGCCTGCTGCCCCAGCGCCAGGAGCAGGGCTCGACCGCGGTCAAGCCCCTGGTCGCCATCGAGGACTACGTCACGGAGGTCCGCCTGCCCTCCAATTCGGCCTATGTCGGCCGTCGCCTCATCGACATCGAGACCCTGGCCCAGGCCGACGTGCAGGTGGTCGCGCTGGTGCGCAACGACGACCGGATTCTGGCGCCCTCGGGCTTCATCCGCCTGCAGGCCGGCGACATCCTGATCATCGAGGCCGATTCCGACGCGCTGCAGCTGGTGCTCGCGAAGGCCGAGCTGCAGCTGGTCGGGGCCGCCGACATCTCGGCCGCCGACCTGCGCTCCGAGCGCGTCGGACTGGTCGAGGCGGTGATCGTGCCCGGCTCGCGCCTGGAAGGGCGCACGGCGCACTCCATGCACCTGCACACCCGCTTCGGGCTCAACCTGCTGGCGGTCGCGCGCCAGGGCGAGGAGCAGCACGAGCGGCTTGGCCAAGTCCGCTTCACTGCCGGCGACGTGCTGCTGCTCCAGGGCGAGCGCGAGGCCCTGCCCGACGTGCTGGCGGCGCTCGGCTGCCTGCCGCTGGCCGGGCGCGACCTGCAGCTGCGCCGGCGCGGCGGCTCGATCTGGTCGCCGCTGATCTTCCTGCTCGCCATCGGCACCGTGGTCGCCGGCCTGCTGCCGCCGCAGATCGCCTTCATGATCGCCGCCCTCTGCACCCTGGCGGTCGGCGACGTGCATCTGCGGGAGCTCTACGAGTCGGTCGAGTGGCCGGTCATCATCCTGCTCGGCGCGCTGATCCCCGTCGGCATGGCGCTGGAGACCACCGGCGGCTCCGGCATCATCGCGCTGCCGCTGCTGCATCTCGGCGACCAGGCGCCGGCCTGGGTCGTGCTCGGTATGCTGATGATCGTCACGATGTTGCTCTCGGACATCATGAACAACGCCGCGACCGCCGTGCTGATGGCGCCGATCGGCGTCACCGTGGCGCACGGCTTGGGCGCCAACGTCGACCCCTTTCTGATGGCCGTCGCGATCGGCGCCTCCTCGACCTACCTGACGCCGATCGGCCACCAGTCGAACCTGCTGGTCATGGGCCCCGGCGGTTACCGCTTCTACGACTACTGGCGCATGGGTCTGCCGCTCGACCTGCTGATCCTGCTGGTCGGCCTGCCGATGATCCTGCTGTTCTGGCCTCTCTAGGCGCGCGCCCGGGGCGGGTCAGAGGCCGGTGTCGAAGCGCGTCACGGTGCCCGCGGCCAGGCGGTAGAAGGCGTTCTGGGGAAAGTCCTGGGCCAGCAGTCCGGCCGGCGCCAGGCCCGCGTAGAGGCCGCGCGCCAGGATCGAGGTGCCGCCGTGCAGCACCGCGACCACCGTGCCCTCCTGCCGCTTCAGCCGCTCGAGCCAGTCGGCGATGCGCCGCGAAGCCTGGGCGTAGCTCTCGCCGCCCTCGGGAGCGAAGGTCCAGCGCTCGCTCTCACGCCGGGCCCAGAGCTCCGGCTGCGCGCGCCGCAAGTCGGGCTTGCGCTGGCCCTGCCAGGCGCCGTAGTGCAGCTCCATCAGCTCGGGCCGGAAGTCCGCCGCGGCGAAGTCCAGGCCGGCCGCCTCGCAGACCAGCGCCGCCGATTGCCGGCAGCGGCCGAGCGTGGAGACCTGGAGGGCGGCCGGCGGCCTGTCCTGGAGCAGTTCGCGCAGCGTCTCGCCCATGGCCCAGGCCTGCTCCGTGCCCAGGCGCGTCAGGGGCGCGTCGAGCTGGCCCTGGATGCGGCGGTCGCGGTTCCAGACCGTCTCGCCGTGGCGCAGCAGGTAGATCGCCTCGGCCATCAGGCACCCTCGACGCGTCGGCGCAGGATCTGGATGGCGACGAAGCTGAGCACCGGCTCGCCCGCCTGGTTGACCACCTCGTAACGCATGCGCAGCGAGCCGCGGTCGACCTTGCTGCGCGAGGGCCGCACCTCCAGGACCTCGGCCTCGGTGTGGATCGTGTCGCCCGGGCGCACCGGCCTGAGGAAGCGGATCTCGTCGAGGCCGGGCGAGCCCAGGGAGGCCGCGTTCCAGACGTTCTCCTGATAGAACAGCCGGAAGCCGACCAGCAGCGTCTGGAAGCCGCTGGCGATCAGGCCGCCGAAGCCCCAGTCGGCCGCCGCCTCGGCGTCGAGGTGGAAGGGCTGCGGATCCCACTGCCAGGCGAAGTCGAGGATCTGCGCCTCGGTCAGGGTGGCGCCGCGGCTGACGAAGCGCTCGCCCACCGCGAAGTCGTCGAGATGGCGGGTGCCGGCCGCTGGGGCCGGCGCGGGGCGGGCGGCGAGCGGCGTATCTTCTGGCGTCACGAAGTCTCCTGGTCCAGCCGGGGCGAGCGCGGACGGCGCAGCGCCTCGCCGTCCTCGGGAAAGCGTGCGGGCTCGATCGCAAGAGCGGCGGCAGGCGCGGTCATGGCCGCTTTTCTAGTGCATTTCCCGGCGCTTGTGCAGCCGCGAAGGCAGCACCCGGCAGATCAGGCCTCGGGCACCTCGATGGTGCCTTCCAGGTAGGGCGCGACCCGGCCGCCGATCGCGACCCGCTCGCCCTTCAGCTCGAGCCGCAGGTCGCCGCCGCGCGCCGAGACCTGCCGCGCCGACAGTCGGCTTCTGCCGAGCCGCTCGGCCCAGTAGGGCGTGAGCACGCAGTGCGCCGAACCGGTCACGGGATCCTCGTCGATGCCGGCATGCGGCGCGAAGTAGCGCGAGACGAAGTCGTGGTCGTGCCCGGGCGCCGTGACGATCAGGCCGTCGAAGGGCAGCGCGGCGACCCGTGCCAGGTCCGGCGCGGCGGCCAGCACCGCCGCCTCGTCGGCCAGCACGGCCAGGGCCTTGCCGGCCGCCAGCACCGCCTCCGGCTCCTGTCCCAGCGCCGCAGCGACGGCGGCGGCCTCGGCGGTCCCGACCGGGCGCGGCGGCTGCGCCGGGAAGTCCATGGTCAGCAGGCCCTCGCCGCTCAGGCTGTCGCCGGAGACGGTCAAGGCCCCGGAGTGGGTGTGAAAGCGGATCGTGCGCGCGCCCGGCGCCAGCCAGCGCTGCACGGCGGCGGCACTCGCCAGCGTCGCGTGGCCGCAGAGGTCGACCTCGATCGCCGGGGTGAACCAGCGCAGGTCGTACTCCACCAAGTCCGCCCCGGCCGGCTCGCGCCGCACGAGGAAGGCGGTCTCCGCCAGGTTGTTCTCCAGCGCGATCGCCTGCAGCGTCGGGTCCGGCAGCCAGCCGCTCAGCGGCACCACCGCCGCCGGATTCCCGGTGAAGGGCCGGTCGGCGAAGGCGTCGAGCTGGTAGAGGGGCAGGCGCATCGATTGTCTCCCGTACAATTCGGCAGGGTCGGGGGCGCCCTAGAGACGCCAGAAGGGCTTCTCGCTCTCGCGCCAGGCCTGGTCACGGCTGATGCCCAGGTCCTTGAGCATGTGGTCGTCGAGCTCGCGCAGGCGCAGCCGCTGATTGCTCCTTTCCTGCCATAGAAGCAGCAGCTGGACCAGGGCTGGAACGGCCTGGCTGGCCGACAAGCGCGGGCCGGCGCGGGCACCGGCACGGCGGCCGGCGAGGTCCGAAGGCAGGCTGCGAGTGCTCATCTCTCGGTTCCTTTGGCAAGGGATCGGGGCGCGGCCGGACGGCAGGTCACGCCATTGTCCCGGTCGGCCCCTCTCGCCTCTATCCGGATATTGCTTGAGACAATATGGCGTCAATGTCATTATTGTGCCCATGACAAGTTGGACCCCCAATCTCCCGGAGCGCGGGCCCCGCTACCTGGCGATCGCCGAAGCCCTGGCGACCGACATCTCGAGCGGCCGGCTGCCGTCGGGAGCCAAGCTGCCGACGCATCGTGACCTGGCCTGGGACCTCAAGGTTACGGTCGGCACCGTAACGCGGGCCTACCGGGAGGCGGAGCGGCGCGGACTGGTGGTCGGCGAGGTCGGCCGCGGCACCTACGTGCGCGATCCCCGGGCCGCCGCCCGCTACCGGGTCGGCGCCCACATTCCGCTCGAGCAGGCGCCGAACGCCTACGACCTCCATTTCGCGGCGCCGCCGCCGGTGCCGGCCGCCGCCGAGCTCGCCGAGGCGCTCGGCGATGGCCGGGGACGCCAGCCTGGAGCGCTTCCTCGCCTACCCGCCGAACGAGGGCTACCCCGCGCACCGCGAGGCTGCCGCGACTTGGCTCTCGGCGATCGGCTGGGAGGCCGATCCGGCGCGCATCATCATCACCAACGGCGCCCATCACGGGGTCATGGCGGCGCTGCTCTCGCTCTGCCGGCCCGGCGAGCGGGTCCTGGTCGAGCCGCTGACCTACCCCGGCATCCAGCCGATCGCGCGGCTGCTCGGCCTCCGGCTCGAGCCCCTGCCGGTCGACGCTGACGGGCCGCTGCCCGAGGGCGTCGAGGCCGCGGTGCGAGCCCACGGCGCGGCGGCGCTCTACCTGGTGCCGACCATGCAGAACCCGACGACGGGGACGATGAGCCTGGCGCGCCGCGAGGCGCTGGCCGAGGTCGCCCTGCGCCACCGCCTGCCGGTCATCGAGGACGACCTCTTCCGCCTGCTCGGCAACGACGTGCCGCTGCCCTTCTCGGCGCTGCTGCCCGAGCTGACCTACCACGTCACCAGCCTGTCGAAGGCCTTGGCGCCGGGTCTGCGCCTGGGCTTCCTGGTGCCGCCGCCGGCGCGCACCGAGGCGGTGCGCGGCGCGGTCTTCACGCTCGGCAGCAAGGGCTCGCCCTTCCAGGCCGAGATCGCCGCGCGCTGGATCCGCTCCGGCGCGGCGGTGCGGATCCGCGACGCCATCCGCGTGGAATCGGAAGCCCGGCGGCAGCTCGCCCTCGAGCGCTTCCGGGGACTGCAGGTCGCCTGTCCGCCGGGCGCGCTCTTCGCCTGGCTGACCCTGCCCGAGCGGTGGCGCGCCGAGGAGTTCGTGCAGGCCGCCCAGCGCCGCGGCGTCGCCGTCACGCCCTCCCAGCCCTTCGCCGTGCAGCGCCGCTTCGAGGTGCCGGCCGTGCGCGTCTGCCTCGGGCCCCCGGACAGCCGCGCCGCGCTGACCGAGGCGCTCGACCGCCTGGCGGCGCTGGTCGAGGAAGCACCACGCGCGAGCTTCGACGGGCTCGCGTGATCCCGGCCCTTCGCCACAGAGGCATCGACAGGCGCTTGCGCCGAGCTGTAGAAGGATGCCGTTCCGCCGTGCGGCGGGACGCGTTCTCGGGGCGGGGTGGAAGTCCCCACCGGCGGTGACGGCAGCGGGGCCTCGGGGTCCGGCGGCCGAAGCCCGCGAGCGCTCCTCGGGCTCCGGTCCGTGGGAGGTCAGCAGATTCGGTGCGACTCCGAAGCCGACGGTCACAGTCCGGATGGAAGAGAACGGAAAGGCGGGTCGCGCCGGTAGGCACCGGTTGCGGCCGCGTCGATTCGTTACGCCCTGATTCGCCCCTTTCGAAGGAGAAAGCGATGAATCAGGTCTCCCCTACCGCCACCACCACTACCGGCCTTGCCGCCGTCGGCGAGGGTCCGCGCATCGCCTTCGTCAAGGCGCGCTGGCACGCCGACCTCGTCGACGCCTGCCACGAGGGCTTCCTGCGCGAGATCGCCCGGCTCGGCGGCGACCCTGTCGCGGTCGAGCCCTTCGCCGTGCCCGGTGCCTTCGAGATCCCGCTGCTGGCCCGCCGGCTGGTGGCGAGCGGCCGCTTCGCCGCCGTGGTCGGTGCCGCCTTCGTCGTCGACGGCGGCGTCTACCGCCACGAGTTCGTCGCGGCGACGGTGCTGGAAGGGCTGATGCGCGTACAGCTCGACAGCGGGGTGCCGGTGCTCTCGGCGGTGCTGACGCCGCACCAGTTCCAGGAGACCGAGGTGCAGCGGCGCTTCTTCCTGGAGCACCTGGAAGGCAAGGGCCGCGAGGTCGCCGGCGCGTGCCTGTCGGTCCTCTCCGCCCACGCCGCCTTGGCCGAAGCCGCCTGAGCAGGCCGGGCGGTCGGCCCTCATAGCGTGTTGGCTTGTTAACCCTTGCACGCCAGTATCCGGCAGTCGGCCTTTCGAGGCCGATGCTGGGCTCGACCGCCCATCCTGTCCGCCCCGGCCCCGGAGCCAGAGAGATGCTGCAGCCCTCGACAGCCCTGACCGCGAACCTGCTCGAGACCAACGGCCAGTTCCTGGCCTACTGGCTCGGCAAGCTCGAGGGTGGGTGCATGCCCTGGAAGTCGGCGATCGACCCGGCGGAGATGCCGCGCCTGCTGCCCGACCTGGTGCTCTACGAGCGCCGCGCCCCGGACGACTTCCACATCCGACTGGCCGGCACGGCCGTGGTCCGCCGGGTCGGCGTCAACCCGACCGGCAACAACGTGCTCGACCTGCTGCATTCCGGCTCGCGGGCGACGCTGAGGGCGGCGCTGAACCGCATCCTCGACGAGCCCTGCGGCCATGTCGCGCGGGTCCGCGACCAGTATCCCTCGGGCCGCGAGGCGATCGTCGAGGTGCTGCGCCTGCCGCTGCGGGCGGAGGAGGGCGAGCCGCGCTTCATCATCTCCTCGACCGCCGAGACAAGCGACGACCCGGGCTGGTCCGACCCGCAGGAGAAGCCGGAGCTGCTGGCCGAGCTGCTCGACCAGTCCTTCTTCGGCTGGCGCGGCGCGCGCCCGGGCGAACCAGCCGCCGTCGCCCCGCTCGGCACCGGCTGAGGGCTGTTCAGCCGGAGCGCGATTCCTCGGGGACCGGGAACGCCCCTACGGTGTGGCCGTGGTTGACCGGCCCGTGGCCGCGGCCGAAGCCCGGCGCGGTACGGATCGCCTCGCGCAGGTAGGCGCGCGCGCGGGCGACGGCGTCGCGCAGGCCGAGGCCCTGGGCCAGTCCGCAGGCGATGGCCGAAGCCAGGGTGCAACCGGTGCCGTGGCTGCCCAGCGCGGCCAGGCGGCTGCCGGTGAAGACCTCCAGCCCCGCCTCGGTCGCCAGCACGTCGTGGATCGTCTCGCCGGCCAGGTGCCCGCCTTTGAGCAGCACCGCCTCCGGGCCCAGCGTGCGCAACATGGCCGCCGCCTCGCGCATCGCCTCCAGGTCGGCGATGGCCATGCCGGTCAGCTTCTCGGCCTCCGGCAGGTTCGGCGTCAGCAGTGTCGCGCGCACCAGCAGGTCCCGGTTGAGCGCGCCGACCGCGGCCGGATCGAGCAGCGTCGCGCCGCTCTCGGCCACCATCACCGGATCGACCACCAGCGGGATGCCGCGGCCGCGCGCCGCCAGCTCGGCGGCGACCGCCTCGATGACCGGCGCCGTATGCAGCATGCCGGTCTTGATCGCGTCGGCGCCCAGGTCGTCGAGCACGACGGCCATCTGCCGTCGGATGAAGGCGGGGTCGACGCCGAACACGGCCTCGACGCCCAGGGTGTTCTGCGCGGTCAGCGCCGTGATCGCGGTCGTCGCGTAGCCGCCGAGTGCGGTGACGGTCTTGATGTCGGCCTGGATGCCGGCGCCGCCGCCCGAATCGGAGCCGGCGACGATCAGCACGCGTCCCCGGAACCGGTCCGGCGGTGCGCTCATCGGGCGGCTTCCTCGATCGAGCGCGCGATCTCCTCGACGACCTCGACGATCAGCGTCTCGTCCTCGCCCTCGGCCATGACCCGGATCACCGGCTCCGTGCCGGACTTGCGGATCAGCAGCCGGCCGCGCCCGGCCAGGCGGCTTTCGCCGGCGGCGATCGCGGCCTTGACGCTGTCCTGTTCCAGGGGTCTGCCGAGCCCGAAGCGGACGTTGCGCAGCAGCTGCGGCAGCGGCTCGAAGACGCGGCAGACCTCGCTGGCCGGCCGCCCGGAGGCGACCAGCACGGCCAGCACCTGCAGCGCCGCGATCAGCCCGTCGCCGGTCGTCGAGTAGTCGCTCATCACGACATGGCCCGAGGGTTCGCCGCCCAGGTTGCAGCCGGTCGCGCGCATCCGCTCGACGACGTAGCGGTCGCCGACCGGGGTCCGGAACAGGCCGATGCCCATCTCGTTCAGGTGGCGCTCCAGGCCGAGGTTGCACATCACCGTGCCGATCACGCTCTCGCCCTTGAGCTCGCCGCGCGCCAGCCAGGAGGCGGCGATCAGGCCCATGACCTGGTCGCCGTCGATCGGCAGGCCCTTCTCGTCG
This sequence comes from Tistlia sp., assembly GCF_040905785.1. Lineage (NCBI taxonomy): Bacteria > Pseudomonadati > Pseudomonadota > Alphaproteobacteria > Rhodospirillales > Rhodovibrionaceae > Tistlia > Tistlia sp. The sequence goes on along the minus strand of NZ_JBBDQW010000024.1, from coordinate 3,181 downwards.
GCCAGGATCACGCGGTCGGCGTCGCCGTCGAGGGCCAGCCCCAGGTCGGCACCCTGCTCGAGCACCGCCCGGCACATCGCCTCGGGCGCGGTCGCGCCGCAGTCGCGGTTGATATTGAGGCCGTCGGGGGCGACGCTGATCGGCACCACCTCGGCGCCGAGCTCGAACAGCACCGCCGGCGCGACCCGGTAGGCGGCGCCCTGGGCGCAGTCGACCACGACCTTCAGCCCGTCCAGGCGCAGCTGGCGCGGGAAGCTCGACTTGACGAATTCGATGTAGCGGCCGGGGGCGTCGTCGAGGCGGCGCGCCCGACCCAGCTTCGCCGCGGTCACCAGGTCGCCGTCGTGGCCGCCGTCGATGCGTGCCTCGATCTCCGCCTCGACCGCGTCCGAGAGCTTGAAGCCGTCCGGGCCGAACAGCTTGATGCCGTTGTCGTCGAAGGGGTTGTGGGAGGCCGAGATGACGACGCCGAGATCGGCGCGCAGGCTGCGGGTCAGCACGCCGACGGCCGGCGTCGGCAGCGGGCCGAGCAGCACGACGTCGAGGCCGACGGCGATGAAGCCGGCGGTCACCGCCGGCTCCAGCAGGTAGCCGGACAGCCGCGTGTCCTTGCCGATGACCACCAGCGGACGGTGGCCGACCTCGCGGCGGAACAGGGCGCCCGCGGCCATGGCGACCGAAAGGGCGGTCTGGGCGTCGATCGGCGCGACGTTGGACTTGCCGCGGATGCCGTCGGTGCCGAAGAGCTTGCGTGTCATGGTCCGTTTCCGAAGAGGGCTGCGCCAGAGCTATAGCAGAAGCCGCGGCTCAATGGGCCGAGGCCTCGTCGAGCGCGCGTTGCACGGCCAGGGCCTGCAGCGTCTCCGCCACATCGTGGACGCGCAGGATCTGCGCGCCGCGCGCGGCCCCGGCCAGGGCGACCGCCAGGGAGCCGGGCAGGCGCCGCTTGGCCGGCTCCCCCGCCGACAGGCGGCCGATGAAGGCCTTGCGGCTGGCGCCGAGCAGCAGCGGGCAGCCGAGCCCGTGGAACAGCGCCAGCCGCGCGATCAGGCTGCAGTTGTGCGCCACCGTCTTGCCGAAGCCGATGCCGGGGTCGACGCAGAGACGGCTGCGCGCGATTCCCGCCGCCTCGCAGGCCGCGACGCGCTCCGCCAGGTAGTCGAAGACCTCGAAGGCGACGTCCGCATAGCGCGGGTCCTGCTGCATGGTCTCCGGCGTGCCGCGCATGTGCATCAGGACGACCGGCAGGCCGCTGGCGGCGGCGACCGCCAGGGCGTCCGGGTCGTGGGTCAGCGCGGTCACGTCGTTGATCGCAGCCGCACCGGCCTCGGCGGCCGCGGCCATGACCGCGGCATGGCGCGTGTCGATCGAGACGCGCACGCCGGCTGCCGCCAGCGCCGCCACGACCGGGCGCACCCGCCGGATCTCCTCCTCGAGGCCGATCGGCGCGGCGCCCGGGCGCGTCGATTCGCCGCCGACGTCGACGAAGGCGGCGCCGGCGCGCCACATCTCCAGGCCGCTCGCGATCGCCTGCTCGGGATCGAAGAGGTCGCCGCCGTCGGAGAAGGAGTCGGGGGTGACGTTGACGATACCCATCACCGAGGGCCGGTCCAGGGCGAGGCCGGCGAAGGGCGGGCGGGGCGCGCTCAGCACTTCGAGCAGGGGGCCGGCGGCCTGCGGCAACGCCTCGAGCGCGCAGGGCTGGCGCTCGGGCGAGCCGCCGTCCCAGCGGCCGACCTCGACGCGGGCGAAGTGCAGGCCCTGGCCGGCCAGGGCGCGGCCGCCGGGCAGGCGGCGCGGCGTCGGCTCGAGGGGTTCGAGGTAGAGCGGCGTGGTCATGGCCGCAGAGGGGTAGCGCTCTCCCCGGCCGCCGACAAGTCCTCGCGCGGCCGCGATCGCGCCACGGCGCTGCCGGAGCGCAAAGGAAAAGCCGCCCCACCCGGGGGTGGAGCGGCTTGCCTGTCGGATCGCCGGTAGAGGAGGGGCCGGCTCAGCTCGCGGGCTCGGGCTCCGGCCCGATGCCGCCGGGGCTATCCTTGCCCTTGGGCGTGCCGGAGCTCGGCACCGAGGAGCGGCGACCGCCGCCGCTCGAGGTCGAGCCCATCTCCTTCTCGCGCCGGTCGAGCGTCTGGCCCTTGATCAGCAGCCGCACCTCGTCGGCGTTGAGGGTCTCGTACTCGAGCAGGCCCTTGCACAGCCGGTGCAGCTCGTCCAGGTGCTCGCTCAGCACCGACTTGGCGGTGCCCTCGGCCTCCTCGATGATCCGGCGGATCTCCTCGTCGATCATCTGCGCCGTCGCCTCGGAGAGGTTCTGGGTCCGCGCCACGGAATGGCCGAGGAAGATCTCGTCCTGGTTCTCGTCGTAGCGCAGCGGGCCGAGCTTCTCGCTCATGCCCCACTCGGTGACCATGCGGCGGGCGAGGTTGGTCGCCTGCTGGATGTCGTTGCCGGCGCCGGTGGTGATGTGCTCGCGGCCGTAGATCAGCTCCTCGGCGACGCGGCCGCCGAACATCATTGCCAGCTTGGCGTGGATCTCGGACTTCTTGAAGCCGTAGCGGTCGCGCTCGGGCAGGTTCATGGTCACGCCCAGGGCGCGGCCGCGCGGGATGATGGTGACCTTGTGCAGCGGGTCGTTGCCCTCGATGTAGAGGCCGACCAGGGCGTGCCCCGCCTCATGATAGGCGGTCAGCTCCTTCTCTTCCTCGGTCATCACCATGGAGCGCCGCTCGGCGCCCATCAGGACCTTGTCCTTGGCCATCTCGAAGTCGTTCTGGGTGACGTAGCGCTTGCCGGAGCGCGCCGCCAGCAGAGCCGCCTCGTTGACCAGGTTGGCGAGGTCGGCGCCGGAGAAGCCCGGGGTGCCGCGGGCGATGACCTTGGCGTCGACGTCGGGGGCGAGCGGCACCTTGCGCATGTGCACGCGCAGGATCTTCTCGCGGCCCAGCACGTCCGGGTTCGGCACCACGACCTGGCGGTCGAAGCGGCCCGGGCGCAGCAGCGCCGGGTCCAGCACGTCGGGCCGGTTGGTCGCGGCGACCAGGATCACGCCCTCGTTGGCCTCGAAGCCGTCCATCTCGACCAGCAGCTGGTTGAGGGTCTGCTCGCGCTCATCGTTGCCGCCGCCCAGGCCGGCGCCGCGATGGCGGCCGACCGCGTCGATCTCGTCGATGAAGATGATGCA
>NZ_JBBDQW010000023.1:36032-47412 GCF_040905785.1 Tistlia sp. | reverse complement strand
GTGCCGACCGTCGAGCGCGGGTTCTTCGAAGTCGTCTTCTGCTCGATCGAGATCGCCGGCGACAGGCCCTCGATCGAATCGACGTCGGGCTTCTGCATCAGCTCGAGGAACTGGCGCGCGTAGGCCGAGAGCGACTCGACGTAGCGGCGCTGCCCCTCGGCGTAGATCGTGTCGAAGGCGAGCGAGGACTTGCCGGAGCCCGACAGGCCGGTGATCACCACCAGCTTGTCGCGCGGCAGCATGACGTCCAGGTTCTTCAGATTGTGCTCGCGGGCACCGCGCACCTCGATGCGGGGGCCCTCGATCGGCGAGGCCATGGCTGCTCCGGCGGAACGGGCTGTCGAAGGTAAGAGACGCGCCCGGACCGGGCGACCGCCTCCCATATGGTCCCGGGCGGGACCGATAGCATCCCGGAACAAAAGCAAAACACGCGAGTCTCGTCAATCGGGCGGTTCGGCGCCGCTTGTGAAACCCTGCGGTTGCCGTCGCCGGCCGTCGGGTTCACACTTGCCGGGCCGAGGAGGGGCCCCGCCGAGACGTGCGGGCGACCTCGGCGACGGGAGGGGGAGACAATGGCTGCTTCGAGCTGGGTGCGGGCCGTCGGCCTGCTGGCGGCGCTGGCGCTGCCGATACTCGCGGACCGCGCGGAGGCCGAGACCACCGCCGCCGAGGGCGCCTGCGCCTTCCCGGCGCCGGAGGAGGCCGCGGTCGACGCCTTCCTGCAGGCCTGGTGCTACAACGACTGGCCGAACGACGTCGAGGTCCGGGACACCGGCCCCTACATCGCCGAGAACCCCCTGTCCTTGGGGCCGCTCGATTTCGGCGTCCATCCGGCGGTGCGCATCTTCTACTCGCCCAACATGGCGGCCTGGGTCGAGGCCGGGCGGCCGGAGGCGGGGCCGAAGCAGCCGGCGATGCTGGTCAAGGAGATGTACTACCCGCCGCCGGCGGCGCGCTACCAGGGCCTGAGCGCCGAGACCAAGGTCGCCCACGTGACCAGCTGGACGGTGATGGTCTACGCGCCCGAGCGGGTCGCCGACGGCTGGTTCTGGCTGTACGGCGCCAACCCCGCCTGGGTCGACCCGACCAAGGCCCCGGACGCGAGCGGCGACGCGACGGTGACGGCGAGCGCGGCGGGCGGGGCCGGCGAGGGGCACAGCGCCGCCTTCGTCGAGCGCGTCACCCGGCAGCTGCAGTTCCCCGACGCCGCCTTCGGCTCCTACTGCACGCGCTGCCACTCCTCCTCGGTTGGCTTCCAGACCTTCTCGACCACGGAGAACTTCGGCCCCGAGGCCGACCCCCGGACCTACCTTGTGGTGCCGCCGGCCGCGGCGCCGGGCCAGGACCCGGCCTTTCCTCACGTCCGCTCTCTCGGCCTGACGACGCCCGACACCGCCGACGACCTGCCGCTGCCGCCGGCGGCGCGCACTCCCGACATCCACGCCCACATCGGCAAGGGCGAGGCGACGAACCGGGAGGAGGGACCGCCGCCCTCCGGCTCGCCGCAGCTGACCCAGCCGCTGCGGGAGCCGAACCGCCTGTGGCTCGAGACCTACCCGGAGATCCCGCTGGTCTCGACCGAGTCGGTCGAACGCCACGCCTTCGCGCCGGAGTCCTTCGACCACCGCTTCATGCCGCCCGACGCGCCGCCGCACCCGATCGAGTACGTCACCTCGGACCAGTGCATCGGCTGCCACGACGCCTCGGTCTCGGCGCAGTGGAACCCGCAGATGCTCTACCCGGACAAGGAGAGCGGCAAGCTCGCCAACCTCTCGGTCTACGGCGAGTGGCGCAACTCCATGATGGGCCTGGCCGGGCGCGACCCGATCTTCTTCGCCCAGCTCGAGTCCGAGCGGAACATCCACGAGCCGATCGAGACCTGGACCCAGGACACCTGCCTGTCCTGCCACGGCGGAATGGGCCAGCGGCAGTTCCACGCGGATCGGCCGGACGCGCCGGAGTGCGGCTTCTTCGAGACCAGCCGCGAGGTCTGCTTCACCCGCGACCGCCTGCTGCCCTTCAGCACCGAGGTCGACGCCAACAGCGAGGGCGACCTCAAGTACGCCGCGCTCGGCCGCGACGGCATCTCCTGCGCGCTCTGCCACCACATGTCGGACGAGGGCCTGGGCACGCCGGCGAGCTTCACGGGCAACTTCAAGCCGGGCCCGACGGGCGAGCTCTACGGGCCCTTCAAGGACGTCCTGGTCAAGCCGATGGAGCAGGCGCTGCAGATGACGCCGCTGCACGCCGACCACATGAGCCAGGGCGCCATGTGCGGCTCCTGCCACGCGATCCGCCTGCCGGTCTTCGATCGCGGCAAGCCGGTCATGGAGACCGATCCCAAGACCGGCAAGCAGGAGCAGCTCCAGCACTTCGAGCAGACGACCTACCTGGAGTGGCTGAACTCCGACTTCCAGAACGAGGTCGAGCCGGTCGACCTCGCCTCGGTGCGGACCTGCCAGGACTGCCACATGTCCGACCGCTTCCAGGGCAACAGCCTGAAGATGGCGATCGCCAACATCGAGGACGCCAACTACCCCGACACCGACAACCGCCTGCCCGACGCCGAGATCGACGTGCGGCCGCGCGACTTCCGGCGCCACACGCTGCTCGGCATCAATCTCTTCGGCATCGAGATGTTCCAGCAGTTCAACCTGATCCTCGGCCTGCGCACGGTCGATCCCATGGTCCCGGGCGCGACGCAGCTCGGCCTGCAGACCGCCGAGGACGCCGGCGTCGAGTTGGCCCGCGAGCAGTCGGCAAAAGTCGAGATCGAGGCGCTGACGGCGGGCCGGGAGGGCCTCGAGGCCGCGGTGCGCGTGACCAACCTGACCGGCCACAAGTTCCCCTCGGGGGTCGGCTTCCGCCGCGCCTTCGTCAACTTCGAGCTGCAGGACGCGGCGGGGCGGCCGCTCTGGGCCTCGGGGCGCACCAACGCGGTCGGCGTCATCCTGGGCGCCGACGGCAAGCCGCTGAAGACCGAGTTCTTCGGGCCCGACCAGCAGGCGTGGCAGCCCTTCCACCGGACCATCGCCAGCCAGGACCAGGTGCAGATCTACGAACTGCACGAGCGCGACGCCCGGCAGCAGATCACGACCTCCTTCCTGTCGCTCTACGAGACCGTCAAGGACACGCGGCTGGTGCCGCGCGGCTGGCGCAGGGACGGGCCCTGGGCCGAGGTCACGACGCCCTGCGCCTACGACGCCGCCTACCGCGGCGGCGAGAGCGGCCACGACCCCTGCCGGCGGCTCGACCTGCCGGGCTACACCGGCGGCGGCGGCTTCGACGCCCTCACCTACGAGGTCGCCTGCACGCCGGAGACGGCGCACAGCCTGGCCGCCACGCGCACGGTCGTGGCGCGGGTCTACTACCAGGCCCTGGCGCCCTACTACCTGAAGCAGCGCTTCAGCGACGCCGACGGCCCCGACACCCAGCGGCTGCACTACTTCGGCAGCTACCTCAGGACCGAGGGCACGCCCGTGGAGGACTGGAAGATCCTGATCGACGAGGTCGCGGTGCCGCTGCCCGAGGGCGCGCTCTGCGAAGGCTGACGGAGCCGGGCGCCGGCTGCCGGGCGCTTCCGCCGCGTCGCCGGCTGGGGATAAGCTTGCGGCCTTGCGCGGTTGGCGGACTCCGCGAGGGACGCTAGGGTCCGCCCGCACCACTGACACGAGGAACGAACGGCGATGGCAGGCAGCGTCAACAAGGTCATTCTGGTCGGCAACCTGGGCCGCGACCCGGAGGTCCGGACCATGCAGTCGGGCGGGCGCGTCTGCAACCTGGCGCTCGCGACCTCCGAGAGCTGGCGCGACAAGCAGAGCGGCGAGCGCCGCGAGAAGACCGAGTGGCACCGGGTCGTGATCTTCAACGACAACCTGGTCGGCATCGCCGAGCGCTTCCTGAAGAAGGGCTCGAAGATCTACGTCGAGGGCCAGCTCGAGACCCGCAAGTGGCAGGACCAGTCCGGCCAGGAGCGCTACTCCACCGAGATCGTGCTGCGCCCCTTCCGCGGCGAGCTGACCATGCTCGACGGCCGCGGCGACGGCGAGGGCGGTGGCGGCTACGGCGGCTCTGGCGGCGGTTCTGGCGGCGGTTCCGGGGGCGGCTACGGCGGCGGCTCGGGCGGGAGCTCGGGCGGCGGTGCCGGCGCCGGCGGCGCGGGCGGCGGCGATTGGGGCGGTGGCGGCGGTGGCGCTCCCGACCTCGACGACGACATCCCCTTCTGAGCCGAGGGTCCTTCCGGGCCGCGGGTTTCGTCTCCCAGGCCCCTCGACAAGCTCGGGGATGAAGCGGCAGGAGGCGCTTCCTGCCGCGTCACCCGGCCGGGCGCCGCGCCCCACTCCAACCGAAGCAGAGGCCTGCGCTCCCCTCCGCTTCGCGCTAGCTCCAAATTCCGCTTCGTCCCGAGCTTGTCGAGGGGCGTGGGCGCTCGCGCCTTCCGGGTCCTCGCGCCGCCTCGGCGGGTGACGTCGCCGGGCATCGGTCCAACGCTTCTCCGTCCCGTGACTGGCCCGGCCCCCTCAGCTACTGGATCGGCGCCAGGCGATAAGGCGCGCTGACGATCGTGCCGAGCTCTTCGGTGTCGATCGCGAGCCTCAGCGCGAAGGCCTCCTCCAGGGAGCGGCGCGAGGCGGTGACCAGGAAGCCGACCAGCTGGATCGGCACGTCGGTCGCGAAGCGGCGCCGCGGCGTGCCGATCGGGAAGCCGGTGAGATTGGTGTCGATGCGGTAGACCTGCCGGTGCCAGGGCCGCAGCTGGTAGCCCGACGACCAAGTCGAGCTGCAGAGCGCCGGCTCCGCGGCTAGTGCGACGGCCGCGGGCGGGACGGCTGCGGGCCGGGCGGCTGCGGGCGCACCTGCCGCGGCCTGCACCGTGTCGGCCAGGCGCTCGCAGGAGAGGCCCCGCACGACGACCGCCCGGTCGGTCATGTTGCTGAGCATGGCGTAGATCCAGAAGGGCTCGGCCTCGGCCGCGACCTCCTGGACCCGCACGTAGCTGCCGGGCAGCAGGTGGATCTCGATACCCGGGGTGGCGGTGGCGGGGACCGCCCCGGCCGGCGCGGCGGGCAGGGCGGCGCCGAGGAGGAGCGCCGGCAGGAATCCGACCATCCGGACCCACCCAAGGACGCTGGCCGTCATGCCGCCCTCCTCATGCCGCCCTCCTCATGCCGCCGTCTCCTTCCGGCCCCCGCCGGTCAGTGGGTGGTCGAGGTGCCGGGCGCGCCGGAGGCGTAGGCGGTCTGCCGCCGTGCCTCGACCGCGCTCTGCAGGATCGTCTCCTCGGCGCGCCTGAGGCGCTGGTAGGAGTCGACGATCTGGATCGCGAGGTCGCGCGCGATGCGGTCGCGCACCGCGTCGCAGCGCAGGGCGGCGACCAGGACCGGGTCGCCACGCCGCTCGGGCGCCAGCTCGCCGCGCAACTGGTCGAGCCGGAGCGCGCTCGCCGCCTGCTCGATGTAGCGGGTCGGGTCCGGCTCGGCGATCGCCTTCATGGCGAGGTCGATGACCTGGGCCACCAGCTGGGTGAAGGCGGGAGGGAAGACCTCCCGCGCGCCGTCCTCCTCGATCTGTCCGGCCATGGGCGCTTGTTCCTCCATTGACGATTGGCGGTGACGTTTGGCGGTGGCGCGGCTGTCGGGGCGCGCCGCAAGCGGCCATGGACGCCCCGGGAACTCGGCCAGCAGGGCTCATCCAACCATGGCGCTGTATCAGGACTTTGTCGGCGGGCCGCGGGGTCGTACCAAAGTGTGTCCGCCGGCCTGCGCGCGGAGCCGGGGCCGGCTTTTCGGGTACCGGCCAGGTCGCCCGATCCTATAGTGGGGCTCATGTCCGAGCCGGCGCACATACTGGTCGTCGACGACCATCAGGAGATCCGGCAGCTGGTCGGCCGGCTCCTGGAGAAGGAGGGATACCGGGTCAGCACCGCCGCCGACGGCCGGGAGCTGCGCCGCCTTCTGGCCAAGGGCGGCGTCGACCTCGTCGTGCTGGATCTCATGCTGCCCGGCGAGGACGGCCTGACGATCTGCCGCGACCTGAGGGCCGGGTCGGCCACCGTGCCGATCATCATGCTGACCGCCAGGGGCGACGGCGAGGACCGGATCCGCGGGCTCGAAATCGGCGCCGACGACTATATCGCCAAACCCTTCAGCGGGCGCGAGCTGGTCGTCCGCATCAAGGCGGTGCTGCGCCGCACCAACGCCTTTCCGCCAGGCCTGGCCGGCACCGCGCCGAGGGTCTACCGCTTCGGCGCCTGGACCCTCGACAGCGGGCGGCGCGAGCTCGAGTCCGATGCCGACATCGTGGTGCCGCTCAGCACCGGCGAGTACAAGCTCCTGCTGGTCTTCCTGCAGCACCCGCAGCGGGTGCTGACCCGCGAGCAGCTGCTCGACCTCGCCAAGGGACGCACCGCGACGGTCTTCGACCGCAGCATCGATCTTCAGGTCAGCCGGCTGCGCCGGAAGCTCGGCGACGATGCCAAGGACCCGAAACTCATCAAGACCGTCTGGGGCGGCGGCTACCTCTTCACCCCCAAGGTCACCGGCGGATGAGGTTTCCCTATGTCCGCAGCCTGAGCGCCCAGACCCTGGTGGTGCTCTTCGCGGGCCTCGTCGTCTCGCATTTCATCGGCATGGCGATCTACTCGCTGGACCGCCGCGAGGCGGTCATGACCGACGAAGCGGTCGATGTCGCCGAGCGGGTCGTGAGCGTCGTCCAGCTGCTGCGGACGCTGCCCGTGGAGTGGCGCGAGGAGATCGTCCGCGGCTTCGACAGCCGGACCTTCGGGGTCGCGCTGGCCGCCGTCCCCCCCGGGCCGCAGAGCGAGAACCGCAAGGAGGTCCTGGCCGCGGAGGTGAGGCGCTATCTGCGGCAGCACCTCGGCCTCGCCTCCGACGATTCGATCCGCCTCCGCTTCAGGCGGGCGACGGACCCCTCGGTCCAGCCGGTCGCAGGGGCCGGCGCGGAGCCTCAGGGGGAGCCCCTGGGCGAGTCCGGGTGGCGCAGGGTCCTGGAGCGGCTCGGCGGCGGCGACCGCTACGACCGCCTGGAGATCTCGGCGCGGCTGGACGACGGCCAGTGGCTCAACTTCCATGGCGCGCTGCCGCGGGTGGGCGAGCTCTGGCCGGGGCTGGCGGGTGCCTACATCCTGTCGGTGGCGCTCGCCGTCGGCGCCCTGACGACCTGGCTGGTCGCCCGCGTGACGGCGCCGCTCTCCGCCTTCGCCGGGGCCGCCGAGCGTTTCGGCCGGAACATCCGCGCCGAGCCGCTGCCGGAGACCGGGCCGACCGAGGTCGTCCAGGCCTCGCGGGCACTGAACGAGATGCAGGAGCGGCTGCGCCGCCTGGTCGAGAACCGCACCCAGATGCTCGCCGCGATCTCCCACGACCTGCGCACGCCCGTGACCCTGCTGCGCCTGCGCGCGGAGCTGATGGCCGAGGGCGACGAGCGCACCAAGGTGCTGGACACGCTCGACGAGATGGAAGCCATGATCGCCTCGGTGCTCGACTTCGCGAAGGGCACCTTCCACGACGAGCCGCAGCGCCAGGTCGACCTGTCGGCTCTGGTCGCGAGCCTCTGCGACGACATGGCCGATGCCGGTGCCGACGTCGTCTTCGACCCGCCCGAGCGGGTCGCCGTCACCTGCCGCCGGATCGCCCTCAAGCGCGCCCTGACCAACCTGATCGACAACGCGGTGAAGTACGGCGGGGCCGCCCGCGTCGCGGTCCGCGCCCGGCCGGAGGTCGTCGAGGTCGTAGTCGAGGACGACGGGCCGGGCATCGCGCCGGACCAGCTGGAGCGGGTCTTCCTGCCCTTCTACCGGCTCGACGGTTCGCGGGCCCCGGGCAAGGGCGGCGTCGGGCTCGGGCTGAGCATCGCCCAGGCCATCGTCCACGGCCACGGCGGCACGCTGACCCCCGAGACCCGCCCCGAGGGCGGCCTGCGCGTGCGGGTGTCGCTGCCGCGCTGAGGAGGGGCGAGCGGCCCCCGTACATTGCCGTGACGGCACTTCCCCGCGGGAGGTTCCCGCCTTGCCGGTGGCGCCTACGGCCGCCCACTGTACATACTACTGAGTATGTGGCACGACTCGACCTCCTCGAGGACGAGCGCGGAGACCGACATGGCGAAAGCGGGGGACAGAGGGCAGCGCTACGGGAGTGTGAGCCCATGACCGACGCACCTGCGCGACGGCCCGGCCGATTCCGCCCGAGCCGACTGCGAGCCCGACTCGACGCCGGGGACTGCCCACTGGGGTTCCATTGCTTCTCGGGATCGGCCGCGGTGATCGAGGCGGCGGGTGCCGGGGGCCTCGACTTCGCGATCCTCGACCAGGAGCACTCGCCCAACGGCCCCGCCGTCCTGGCGGCGGCGGTGCGGGCGGCCGACAGCGTCGGTGTCGACCTCCTGCTGCGCGTGGCGACCCTGGACGCGGGCCTGGGCGCGCTGCTCGACTGCGGGCCGGCCGGCCTCGTGGTGCCCCAGGCGAGCGCGGCGCGCATGGCTCGGGCCGGGGCGCTGGCGCGCTTCGCGCCGGCCGGCGCGCGCGGTGCCTGCCCGGTGGTCCGCGCCGGCGGCTACGGCGTCGCCGACTGGCCGGCCTTCGCCGCCGAAGCGAACCGCGAGCTGCTGCTGATCGCCCTGATCGAGGACGCAGCCGGCCTGTCGGAGGCCGAGGAGATCGCCCGCGACCCTGGCGTCGACGCCCTCTTCGTCGGCGCCTTCGACCTCGCCGTCTCGCTGGGCCTGCCGCCGGGCGAGCTGCGTAGCGCCGGGCTGCTCGGCCCCTTCGAGGCGGTCCTGGCGGCGGCGCAGGGCAAGCCGGTCATGGCCTCGGCGGGAGTCGAGGGTAGCGACTACGGTCAGTGGCTGCTGGCCAAGGGCGTGCGGATCCTCTCCTGCGGCGCCGACCTGCAGATCGTCCACCGCACGGCCCGGCGCCTGCGTGCGGAGCTGGGGAGCCGACAGGCATGAGACTAGAGCCGCTGAGGCCCGCCTTCGGGCTGGAACTGCACGACCTCGACCCGGCCCACGCGTCGGCGCTCGAGGCCGCCGACCTGCCGTCGCTGCTGGCGCGCCATGGCGTGCTGCTGCTGCGCGACCGCCCGATGACGCCGGAGGCGCAGATCGCCTTCTCGCGCAACTTCGGGGCACTGGAGAGCCATGCCGCCTACCCGGCCGCGCTGCGCCATCCGCAGCACGACGAGCTGCTGGTCGTGAAGCGCTACCAGGTCGAGGGGCGGGCGCTGCGCTTCGGCGGGCAGTGGCACTCGGACCTCTCCTACACCCTCGCGCCCTCCAAGGCCTCGGTGCTCCACGCCCTCGTCGTGCCGCCGAGCGGCGGCGACACGCTGTTCGCGGACCTGGCCGGCGCCTATGCCGCCCTCCCGGACGCCGCGCGGGAGCGGCTGGAGGGGCTGTGGGTGGTGCACGACCTGGCCAACGGGCGCCAGTACGGCGACTCCCCGCCCGATGCGATCGCCGCCATGCGCGCCAAGTCCCCGCCGGTCGAGCAGCCGCTGGTGCGCCGCCATCCCGAAACCGGCCGCCCTTCGCTGTTCATCAGCGAGTGGATGACCCGGCGTGTCGTCGGCATGAGCGAGGCGGACAGCCGGGCGCTGCTGGAGCCGCTGCTGGCGCACACCCAGGACCCGGCCTTCCTCTACCGCCATCGCTGGAGGGTCGGCGACACCCTGATCTGGGACAATCGCTCGACCAACCACCTGGCGATGGGCGACTACGAGGGGGAGCGGGTGCTGCACCGCTGTTCGCTGCTCGGGGAACCCTGCGGCCGTCCGGCGCGGCCGGCAGCGTGAGCCGGGTGCCGGCGCGGCAGGAGGGCGCTACGGACCTGGGGAGGCGGCTGACCCGTAATGCGTTGGCCGTGGACGGCGCGGCCCTCGACGCCGAGCGGCTGGCGCGGCTCAAGCTGTGCCTGCTGGACCTCCTCTCCTGCGTCCTCGGGGCCGGCCCGATGCCCTGGAACGCGCCCCTCCTGGCCTATGCGGCGCGCGCCTGCGGGCAGGGGCGGGCGGCAATTCTCGGCACGAGCCATCGCTGCGCGCCGGCCGAGGCTGCCTTCGTCAACAGCGCCCTGGGGGCCGGCGCGTCGCGCAGCGACATGCATCCGCCCAGCGCCAGCCACCCCGGCCTGGTGATCTTCCCGACCCTGCTCGCCCTCGCCAGCGAGGAGGAGATCGACGGCCGCGAGTTCCTGCTGGCCGCGCTCGCCGGCTACGAGGCCATGGGCCGGACCGGGCGCGCCCTGGTCACAAGCGACAACAGCCGGCGCTTCCGCCCGAGCGGTCTCTGCGGCCCTGTCGGTTCCGCCCTGGCGGCCGCACGTGCCCTGGACCTCGGGGAGGAGCGGGCGCTGTCGGCGCTGGGCATCGCCGGCAATGCGGCCGGCGGCCTGATGGAGTGGGCCTTCTCGGGCGCGCCGGACCTCTGCTACCAGCCGGCGCAGGCGGCGCGCGCAGGCACTGTCGCCGCCCTGCTGGCGCGCGAGGGCGCCCGCGGCTCCCACAGCATCCTCGAGGGCCCGGCCGGCCTGCTCGCGACTTTCGGCGGGCCGCCGGAGCGGGCGGGCCTGCTCGGCGAGCCCTGGGGCGGCGCCTTCGAGATCGATGCCGTCGAGTTCAAGAGCGTGCCGATCTGCGTTTTCGCCCAGGCTGCCGCCTTCGCCGCAAAGCAGCTGGTCGACGGTCAGGGGCCGGACCTCGACGCGGAGGCGATCGAGGCGGTCGAGGTCGCGACCTTCGGCAAGGCGCTCGACTATCCCGGCTGCGCTGCCGGAGGCCCGATAGCGACGCCGCAGGAAGCGCGCATGAGCATCCCCTTTTCCGTCGCCTCGGTGCTCGTGCTGCGGGACCTCGGCGACGCCAACTTCGCGGCCGTCGGCGATCCCCGGATCGCCCGGCTGGCGGCTGCGGTCGAGCTGCGCGGGGACGAGGCGATGGACGCCGCCTTTCCCGGGCGGCAGCAGGCACGCGTCGCCGTGCGGCTTGCGGGCGGACAGCGGGTCGAGAGCTTCCTGCCGGCGCTTCCTGTCTTCGGGCCCGCGCAGGTCCGCGAGCGCTTCCGTCGCTGCGCCAGCGGCGTCCTCGGCGAGACGAAGGCGCGGGTGTTGGAGGATGCGGTCGAGGACCTGGAAGGGCTGGCGCGCGTCTCTCCCCTCCTGGGGCTGCTCCGACCTTGCTAGAGGGAGCCGGCCGAGGCCGGCCCCTCGGCTATGTGCAGCCCTGGGCCGAGCCCGGCGCCGCCGTCGAGGTGGAGCAGCTGCCCGGTGATCATCGCGCCGGCCGGGCCGGCCAGCAAGGCGACCAGCTCGGCGACCTCCTCGGGCCGCGTCGTGCGGCCGAGCGGGGTCGCCGCCGCCAGCCGGTCG
>NZ_JBBDQW010000023.1:12803-36022 GCF_040905785.1 Tistlia sp. | reverse complement strand
GGGGGGGGGGGGGGGGCCCCCCCCGCCGCCAGCCGTTCGAGCTCCGCCTCTCCGGCCGCGCCGGCGAAGGCTTCGGTCGCGACGGTGCCGGGCGCGAGGCAGTTCAGCCTGATGCCCTCGGGCGCCCACTCCAGGGCCAGGGTGCGGGTCAGCCCGAGCACGCCGGCGCGGGCGGCGATCGAGTGGGCGAGGCCCTTGGAGCCGCGCTCGACGCCGGACAGAGACAGGTTGACGACGCTGCCGCGCCGCCGGGCGAGCTGGCCCCGGCAGGCCTGGATCAGTGTGAAGACGGCGGTCAGGTTGAGGTCGATCACCGCCGCCCATCCGCGGCGCGAGATCGCCTCGGCCGGCGCATAGAACTGGCCGCCCGCGTTGTTGACCAGGAGGTCTAGGCCGTCCCCCGGCAGCCCGGCGACCAGCGCCTCAACCGCCGCCGCGTCGCGCAGGTCGCAGGGCCGCCGCTCGAAGCGGCCGGGCGGGCAGAGCGCCGCGGTCGCCTTCAGGGCCTCGTCGCGGCGACCGATGCCGACCACGGTCATCCCCAGCTCGGCGAGACGGACGGCGATCGCCTGGCCGATACCGGTGCCGGCGCCGGTGACCAGGCCGCGGCGGCCGACCAGCCCCGCCTCCGCCAGGACCTTCACCTCCGCCAGGACCTTCACCTCCGCCGGGACCTTCAATCGAGCCGGCCGATGATATTGACCGAGGCGACGTTGGACAGCGGCGCGCCGCCGAGGTTGTGGGTCAGCCCCAGGCGCACGTCACGCAGCTGGCGCGGTCCGGCGCGGCCCTGGATCTGCAGGTAGAGCTCGTAGAGCATGCGGATGCCCGAGGCGCCGATCGGATGGCCGAAGCACTTTAGGCCGCCGTCGATCTGGCAGGGCACGGCGCCGTCGTGGTCGTAGCGGCCGTCCAGGATATCCTGCACCGCCCGGCCTTCCCGCGAGAAGCCCAGGTCCTCCATGGTCACCAGCTCGGTGATCGAGAAGCAGTCGTGCACCTCGATGGCGCCGATCTCGCTCTGGGGATCGGAAACGCCGGCTTCCTGAAAGGCCCGCTGCGCGGCGATCCGGGTGTTGGCGACGCTCGCGCCGTCCCAGGTGTTGTGCGACAGCTCGCTGCCGTCGCTCGCCGCGATCTGCAGGGCCTTGATCGTGACCAGCGGGCTCTTGCCGAGGCTCGCCGCGATCTCGGGGGTCGTGACGATCGCGCAGGCGGCGCCGTCCGAGACGCCGCAGCAGTCGAAGACGCCGAGAGGCTCGGCGACGGTCGGCGCCTTCAGCACCTGCTCCTCGGTGATCTCGCGGCGCAGATGGGCCTTCTCGTTGAGCGCACCGTTGCGGTGACTCTTGACCGATACATGAGCCATGGCGCGCTTCAGGTCGTGCGCGTCGACGCCGTGCTTGGCGACGTAGGCGGAGGCGAGCTGGGCGAAGAGGCCCGGCGCCGACATGGAGGGCATCCACAGGTCGTTGAAGGCGCCGCGCGTGCGCACCGGCAAGCCCCCGTAGCCGGTGTCCTTGAGCTTCTCGACGCCGAGCGCGAGCGCGATGTCGCAGGCACCGGCCGCGACGGCGTAGGCCGCGCCGCGCACCGCCTCCGAGCCCGAAGCGCAGAGATTCTCGACGCGCGTCACCGGCAGGTTCGGCAGGCGCAGCGCCGAGGCCAGCGGGATCGCTGACTTGCCGACGCCGATCTCCTCGTAGGAGGTGCCGAGCCAGGCGGCGCCGATCTCGCCGACGCCGATGCCGGCGTCGGCCAGCGCCTCCTGGAAAGCCTCGACCATCAGGTCCTCGGCGCTGTCGCTCCAGCGCTCGCCGAAGCGGCTGCAGCCCATGCCCAGGATCGCGACCTTGTCCCTTATGCCCTTGGCCATCGAAGTTCTCCTTTGCGGGCCGGCGCTCAGGCCGGCACGGCTTTCCAGAAGTAGCGGCGGAAACCGCGCTGCTCGTCGCGGTCCTTGATGCGGAAGGCGACGCCGGCACGGGCGCCGACCTTGAGCTCCGCACCCTCCCACTCCACGAACTCGACGAGCAGGCGGCCGCCCTCCTCGAACTCGACGAGCCCGTAGCGGACCGGCGGGTCCGGGTAGTAGGCGAGGCGGTCGGCGGTCAGTGACACGACGCGGGCGGTGCGGCCGGCGAGTGGATAGGGCTCCTGGCTGTCGACGGCGCCACAGTTGCGGTTGACGCAGACCCGCTCGGGCGGGAACTGCACCGTGCCGCAAGCGGTGCAGCGGCCGGCCTGCAGGCCGGTCAGCGCGCCGTGGCTGCGGTAGGCGACCGAATGGGCGGTCTTGAGGTCCGCCTCGGCCCTGATCCCGGTTTCCAGCTCCAAAGTGCCCTCGAAGGCGAGAAAGCGGAGATAGTTCTCGTCGCTGCGCCCGGCACCCAGCGCGGCGCCTACCGCACCGGCGGAGCGGTAGTCCGCAAGCGCCTCGGTCGCCTGCAGCACCAGCAGGTCGAAGCCCTGGCCGAGACCGGCCAGCAGGATCGTCTCGCCGGGCCTCGCCTGCTCCAGGCAGTGGGCGAGCAGCAGCGGCGCGTGGGCCGCCCCCAGGTGCCCGCAGGCCTGGTCCAGGGGGTCGGCGACGCGCGCCGGATCGAGGCCGCAGCTCTTGGCGATCCGCTGCGCCTCGCGCGCCGAGGCGGCGGGCAGGGCGATCCGGTCGATCCCATCGGGTGTCAGCGACAGTCGGTCGAGCAGCGCCGCGACCGCGGCGGGCAGCCGCCCGGCGGGTCCCTCGTCGCGGGCCCAGCGCTCTTCCCAGCGGTAGTCGAAGTCCCGGCCCTCGCTGCGGTAGTGGTCGACGAAGTCGTCGCTCTCGCTGGTCCAGCCGAGCAGCGTCGCGATCGGCCGCTCGCGGCCGAGCAGGATGGCGGCCGCGCCGTGCCCGAATGCCAGCTCGTCGGGGCTGCCGGGGCGGGCGCGGCGAGCGTCCGCTGCTACGACCAGGCTGGCGTCACCGCCCTCGAGCGCCCCGTCCTGGAACGCGGCGATCAGCGCGCCGGTGCCGGCGCGCAGCGAGCCGCCGACGTCCTGGGTGCGGATGCGCGGGCGCAAACCACTGGCCTCGGCGACGATCGTCGCGTTCTGGCGGTCGAGAAAGGGCAGGGTGGTCGAGGCGAGCGAGAGTGCGGCGACCTTCCCGGGGTCACCGGAGGCGAGGGCGGCGCGGGCCGCCGCCACCGCCATCGTGACGCTGTCCTCGTCCCAGCTGCAGTGGCTGCGCGTACCGCCCGCCCCGGCCATCAGGGCCGGGTTGAACCACTTGTGTGCCGTGGCGATGACCTTGCGCTCCATGCGTCGGCGCGGCAGCCAGGCCCCGAATCCGGTGATGCCGAGGGGGCGGTCGGTGCTCGTCGTCGTCATGTTCTTCGCCTCCTCACACCGGGTCCCAGCAGAACACGTCGCTGGAGCGGTCGAGCGGATAGAACTGCGCCTCCAGCGCCGGCAGCGCGTGGCGCGCGATCTGGTCGGGCGTCCAGCCGGCATCCCGCTGCATGCCGCGCAGCGGCCGCGACTGGCCCATCAGGAAGATCTCGTGGTTGCGGGAAGCGAAGATCTGTCCGGTCACCTTGGACGCCGCGTCGGACAGCAGGCAGACCGCGAGCGGCGCGATCTTGTCCGGCGACATCTGCTTCATGCGCTCGACCCGCTCTCGCTCCTCGGGCGTGTCGCCGGGGATCGTCGCGACCAGCCGTGTCCAGGCGAAGGGGCAGATGCAGTTGGAGCGAACCGCGAAACGCTGCATGTCGAGCGCGATCGACTTCGACAGCGCCGTCACCCCCATCTTGGCGGCCGAGTAGTGCGCCTGGGCGAAGTTGCCGACCAGCGCGGAGGCCGAGGTCATGTGTACGAAAGCGCCGCCGTTCTGGCGGCGGAAGTGCGGCGCGGCGGCGCGCGACACGTTGAAGGGCCCGGTCAGGTTGACCGCCAGCACGGCGTTCCAGTCCTCGGGCTCGAGCTTGTGGAAGATCGTGTCCCGCAGGATGCCGGCGTTGTTGACCACGCCGTCGAGTCGGCCGAAGCGGTCCAGGGCCTGCTCCACCATGCGCTCGGCCCCGGCGTAGTCGGCCACCGAGTCCGTGCTGGCGACGGCCTCGCCGCCGGCGGCCTCGATCTCGGCGACGACCGACTCGCCCGGCGAGGCGTCCTGGCCTTCGCCGCTGCCGCTGGCGCCGATGTCGTTGACGACGACCTTGGCGCCGTGGCTGGCGGCGAGCAGGGCGATCCCCCGGCCGATGCCGCGCCCGGCGCCGGTGACGATCACCACCTTGCCGGCGAGCATGCGATCGGGGTCCTGTGTCTCGGTCATGAAATGCCTTCCTATTGCCGGCGCAGGGGGGAGGCGCCGTCGCGCATCATCTGTCTGGCGATGATCAGCTGCTGGATTTGCGAGGTGCCCTCGTAGATCCGCAGCACGCGGACGTCGCGGTAGAGCTGCTCGATGGGGTAGTCGCGCATGTAGCCGGCGCCGCCGAAGATCTGCAGCGTGCGGTCGGCGATGCGGCCGACCGCCTCCGTCGCGAACAGCTTGCAGCAGCTGGCCTGCTTGCCGCAGGGCTCGCCGGCGTCGTAGCGGCGCGCCGCCTCGAGGACCATCGAGCGGGCGGCGAAAGCTTCGGCCTCGGAGTCGGCCAGCATCGCCTGGACCAGCTGGTGCTCGCCGATCGGCTTGCCGAAGCTGCGGCGCTCGCCCGCGTAGGCCAGGGCCTCGTCGATCAGGCGCAGCGACATGCCGACCGCCGAGGCGGCGATGCCGATGCGGCCGCGCTCCAGCGCCGACATGGCGATCCGGAAACCCTCGCCCTCGGCGCCGAGGATCGCCTCCTCGGGAATCCGGCAGTCGCTGAAGACGACGTCGGCGGTGTGGGAGCCGGCCAGGCCCAGCTTCCGGTCGGTCGGCCCGACGCTCAGCCCGGGGGTGTTGCGCTCGACCAGGAAGGCGGTCAGGCCCTTGTGGTCGCGGCTCCCGGAATCGCTGCGCGCGATGACGGTGAAGACGCCGGCCTCGGGCGCGTTGGTGATGAAGCGCTTGGTGCCCTCGATCACCCACCCGCCGTCGCGGCGGCTGGCGCTCGTGCGGATCGAGGCGGCGTCGGAGCCGAAGTCGGGCTCGGTCAGGCAGAAGGCGGCGATCCTCTCGCCGCTGGCGAGGCGGGGCAGGTGCCGCCGCTTCTGGGCGTCGCTGCCGTAGCGCAGGATGCCGTAGGAGCCGACGCCGTTGTTGATGCCGAGCACCGAGCGGAACGACAGGCTCGCCCGGCAGAGGATGAAGAGCAGCTCGACCTCCTCCTCCAGGGTCAGGCCGAGGCCGCCCCACTCCTCCGGCAGCGCCATGCCGAACAGGCCGAGCTCGGCCATCTGCGCGATCAGCCCCGGCGGCACGGCGCCGGCCTCGGCCATGGCCGGCTCGGCGGGAATCAGCTGCTCGGCGACGAAGCGGCCCAGGGTCTCGGTGATCTGGCCGAAGGTCTCGCGGTCAAGCATGCTCGGTCTCCGGGCGCAGCGGCGCCGACAGCCGCGCCTGTCCGTGGTTCAGCACGAGCTTGTCCCGCTCGAGCGCGCGGCAGCGGAAGCGCAGGTCGTCATCGGCGGCGCGCCAGATCTCCGTGCGCAGGGTTTCGCCGGGGTAGACCGGCGCCGAGAAGCGCACGCGCAGCGAGCGGATCAGCGAGCCGTCGTAGCCGCAGCAGGACTTCAAGATGGCATGGCCGGCGACGCCGAAGGTGCAGAGGCCGTGCAGGATCGGTCGCTCGAAGCCGGCGCGGCGGGCGACCTCGGGCTCCGCGTGCAGCGGATTGAAGTCGCCGCTCAAGCGGTAGATCAGGGCGGCCTGGGGCAGGGTCGCAATGTCGCTGACGAAGTCGGCCGGCCGCTCGGGGATCTCCGCGGGCGCCGGTACCGGCCCGGACGGGCCGCCGAAGCCGCCGTCGCCGCGGCAGAAGGAGGTCATGGCGGCAGTGCAGAGCCGCTCGCCGGTGGTCGCCTCGAAGATCGTGCGCTCCTGGAACAGGAGGGCACCCTTGTCGGCGCCCTTGTCGATCAGGCCGGTGATCCGGGTCCGGCCGATCAGTTCGCCGGCGACCGGCAGGGGACGGTGGATCGCGATCGACTGCTCGGCATGCAGCAGGCGCACCCAGTCGAGGCCGGTCCCGGAGTCCTTCTGCCAGAAGCCGGGGTAGGCCAGCACCGCCGCCATCGTCGGCAGCGGCTGCAGGTCCTTCTCGTAGACGTAGCGCAGCTGCCCCGCGTCCGTCGGATCCGCCCCGAGGCCGACGCCGAGGGCGTAGAGCATAGTGTCCCTGCACGTCAGGCTCTGCCGGCCTTCCGGCACGGGCCAGTTCAACAGACGCTCGGGATCGACCGGCATGCAGGCTCCTCGGTTGGTCGCGGCGGTCGAGGTTTTCTCGCTAGAAGATTCGCCACGTCGCATTCATGTTCCACAAAATC
The DNA here is from genome assembly GCF_040905785.1 of Tistlia sp. Lineage (NCBI taxonomy): Bacteria > Pseudomonadati > Pseudomonadota > Alphaproteobacteria > Rhodospirillales > Rhodovibrionaceae > Tistlia > Tistlia sp. The sequence continues at coordinate 29,566 of NZ_JBBDQW010000023.1, read as the reverse complement.
TTGTATTTTCACGTCGTTACGGAATCGCGTTGACCGGCAACATACTACTCAGTACGTTGGATGCAAGCAGATTCGAGGCCCTGGCGAGGAGCGTTGCGTGGCGGCTGAGAGCAAAGACGGGATGGGGGCGATGGCCGCGACGCTGTGGGAACCGGCGCTCGACGAAGCCGCCCGGCAATGGCAGTCCGTGGCGCGGCGGCTCGCCATCGAGTCCTTCGCGCCGCGAGCCGCCGCGATCGACGCGGAGCAGCGCTATCCGGCCGAGAACGTGGCGCTCCTGGCCGAGTCCGGAATCGACCGGCTGTTCCTCCCGAAGCCCTATGGCGGCGGCGGCTCGCTGACCGCCCTCTGCGCTGTGATCGAGGCGATCGCCGAGGGCTGCGCCTCGACCTCGGGCATCGTCGCGACCCTGCAGCTGGGCGCCAACCCCGTCGTGCTGGCCGGCAGCGAAGAGCAGAAGGCGGCCTTCCTCTCCGATGGACGGGGCGGGCTCAAGAGCATCGCTTTCGCGCTGAGCGAGCGGGAGGCGGGCTCGGATCCGGCGGCGATGACGACGACGGCGGCCCGGGAGGGCGCGGGCTGGCGGTTGCGCGGGGAGAAGTGCTGGATCGGCGGCGGCAGCGTCGCTGAGACCTACGTGGTCTTCGCCCAGACCCGTCCCGGGTCCGGTCACCGTGGCGTCGCCGCCTTTCTCGTACCGGCCGACCTGCCCGGCGTCGCCGCGCCGGAGCGCGAGGACAAGATGGGCATGCGCGGGACCGTCAATGCGCGCCTGCTGTTCGACACGCTGGTCGAGGATTCGGCACTGCTGGCGGGGCCGGGCGAGGCTTTCCGCCTGGCGCTGGAGGCGCTCAAGATCGGGCGGGTTTCGGTCGCGGCGCAGTCCTGCGGCATCGCCATGGCCGCCTATCGCGCCGCCGCGCGTCATGCCGCCTCCCGCCGGACCTTCGGGCGACCGATCATCGACCATCAGGGCATCGGCTTCCGCCTCGCGGACGTCTCGGCGCGGCTGTCGGCGGGGCGGATGCTGACGTACGCTGCGGCGGCGGCCTACGACGCAGGGGCCGACATCACCGTCCCCGGCGCCCAGGCCAAGCTGTTCTGCAGCGAGATGGCGCACGAGGCGGTCGACGTCGGGGTGCAGGTCTTCGGCGGTGCCGGCTTCGTCAAGCCCAACCTGGTCGAGCGCCTCTACCGCGACCAGCGCGCCACCGAGATCTACGAGGGCACGTCCGAGATTCAGCGGCTGGTCATCGCCCGCGCCATCAAGGCCGAGCAGGCGGCAGCGCAGAATCCGGTCGCCGGAACCGCGGTGGAGGTGGCGGCGAAATGAGCAGCGCGCTCGACACGACCCTGCTCGAAGGCGGCGAGGGCTCGCGCGGCGAGATCCTCGACGCGGCGGCCGAGGCGTTCATGCGCAAGGGCTACGCAGCCGCCAGCATCGACGACGTCTCCGACATCCTCGGCTGCACCAAGGGGCGCATCTATCATCACTACCGCAGCAAGGCGGACCTCTTCTTCGACGTCCACCGGCGCGGCATGCAGATGGACCTCCAGGCCGTGCGAAGCTGCATGGTCGAGGGCCGCGCGCCGCTCGACCAGCTCTTCGAGATGGCGGTCGCCCACCTCGAGGTGGTGATGTCGCAGATCGCCTACCAGCGCGTCGCCGTGCAGGGGCTGGAAATGCACCTGGCCGGCCAGACAACGCCCGAGCAGCGCAAGACCCTGCGCGCGATCCTGATGCTGCGCGACGAATACGAGGGGCTGTTCGCCGCCGAGATCGCCCGTGCCACCGAGCAGGGCGCGCTGCCCGAGCAGGACGTCCGGCTGGTCGTCAAGGCCTTCATGGGCGCGCTGAACTGGACGACGATCTGGTACCGCCAGCGGCGCAACCAGTCGCAGGCGGAACGCCGGCGCATCGCCGAGAGCATTGCGCGTTTCGCCGTCCGCGGCCTGGGAGGGCGGCCGTGAGCGCGCTCCGCCGTCCGGTCGGCCCGGTCTTCTGGGACTCTTGCGAGACCTGGTCGCGCGACGAGCTGGCTGCGCACCAGGCGGCGAGCCTGACCCGACAGCTGGCGCGCGTCGGCCGCGACAGCGCCTTCTATCGCCGCCGCTTCGCCGAGCTAGGCCTCGACCCCCGCGATCTGCGCGCGCCGGAGGACCTGGCGCGGCTGCCCTTCACCAGGAAGGCGGACTACAGCCGCAGTATCGCCGAGAGCCCGCCCTGGGGCGACTTCCTCTGCATCCCGCGCGAGCGGCTCGCGCGCATCCACTTTTCCTCGGGGACGACAGCCACGCCCGTGCCGCAGTTCTGGTCGCAGGCCGACCTGGAGCGCTGGGCCGATCTCTACGCCCGCTACGCCTATGCGCAGGGCGTGCGGCCGGGCGACCTGTTCCAGTGCCTCTTCACCTACACCTGGTTTGTCGGAGGGCTCGGGGCGACCGCGGGTTACCAGCGGCTCGGCGCCACCGTGATCCCGGCCGGCAGCCAAGAGACCGAGCGGCAGATCCGCACGCTCTTCGAGTTCGGCACCACGGTGCTGTGCGGCACGCCCTCCTTCATGGTCCATCTTGGCGAGACCGCGCGCGGGATGGGTTTCGACCCTGCGGCCTCCAAGGTCCACAGCATCACGGTCGGCGGCGAGCCCGGCGGCGGCATCTCCGCGACCCGTCGGCGGATCGAGGAGCTGTGGGGCGCGCGCTGCTACGACGCCTACGGCAGCCTAGAGTTCCAGACCATCGGCTTCGACTGCCCCGACCAGAGCGGCCCCCACGTCGCCGAGGACTTCGTCTATGCCGAGGTCGTCGACCCCGACAGCGGCGAGCCGGTGCCGGACGGCACCCCCGGGGTGCTGGTGCTCACCCACCTCGACAAGGAGGCCGGGCCGCTGGTTCGCTGGTGGACCGGCGACGTGGTCTGCCGCGACAGCGCGCCCTGCGCCTGCGGCCGCCGCCACGCGCGGCTCCTCGGCGGCGTCCGCGGGCGGGCCGACGACATGCTCGTGGTCCGGGGCATCAATCTCTTTCCCTCGGCGGTCGAGCAGGTCGTGCGCGAGCAGCCGGGTCTCGGCGGCGAGTACCGGATCGTCGTCGACGGCTCGGTGCGCAACGCCGATACGGGCCTACTGAACGCCATCCGCCTTCAGGTCGAGGCCGAGCCGGGCAGCGACCCTGCACGCCTCGTGGCCGTGCTGGAGGACGCGCTCAAGGAGAGGCTGCGCGTCCGCGCCCGCGTCGAGGTGCTGCCGCTCGGCAGCCTGCCGCGCGAGACCCACAAGGCCCGGCGACTGGTGGTTGAGCCATGACCGACCCATCGGTCGTCCTGGAACGGCGCGGCGCCGTGGCGCTCGTGGTCATGAACGAGCCCGAGAGCCGCAACGCCATGCGCCCGTCGCTGCGCGGCGCGCTCGTCGAAGCTTTCGCCGGACTGATCGCGGACCCGAACTGCCGCGCCATCGTCCTGACCGGCAGCGGCAAGTCCTTCTGTGCGGGCGGCGACCTGGGGAGCCTGCCCGACCACGATCCTCAGGCGGTCCGGCTGCGCCTCGAGCAGGCGCACCGGCTGCTGCGCATGATCGCAGCGGGCCCCAAGCCCGTCGTCGCCGCGGTCAATGGCTACGCCTTCGGCGCCGGTCTGTCGCTCGCCGCCGCCTGCGACTTCGTGCTGGCCGCCGAAAGCGCCTCCTTCGGCGCCGTCTTCGGAAAGGTCGGGCTGATGGCCGACATGGGGCTGCTCTGGTCCTTGCCCCAGCGCGTCGGGCTCGCCGAGACGCGGCGCCTGCTGTTCAGCGCCGCAACGGTGCCGGCCGAGGAGGCGGTCTCGCTCGGGCTCGCCGACCGCCTGGTCGAGGACACGGCCCTGGCCGAGGCGGCCTGGGAGCTCGCCGCCGGGATGGCCGAGGCGCCCCCCCTGGCGCTGGCCGCCACGAAGGCGCTGCTGGCCCGCGGGCCGGCGCCGCTGGAGTCGGTCCTGGCGACGGAGCTGGATCATCAGACGCTGCTGTTCAGCAGCGAGGATTTCGTCGAAGGCCGCGCCGCCTTTCTCGAGCGGCGGCCGCCGAGATTCGCCGGGCGCTAGCGCCCGACGACGATCAACCGCCCGCAAGAGGCGGAAACGACACCACGAACTGTACGGCGGGCGACGAGAGGCCCGCCACCACCCACGGGAGTAGACGCATGAGGAAGACACTGTTGTTCGGAACCCTGGTCGCCGCCGGCTTGTCGGTCGCCCTGGGCCAGGCGGCATCGGCCGCCGAACTGACCCCCGTCACCATCGCCATCGGCACGAAGGTGCTGGACACCTCGCAGGCCAACAACACCTCGGTGCCGCTCGCGACCGAGTGCTGGAAGAAGGAAGGGCTGGACGTCAGCTTCCAGCCGACCAACTCCACGGCGGCCATGCAGGCCGTGCTGGCGGGGCAGGCCGATTTCGTGCTGATGGGGCCGGGCGCTGCGGTCAAGGCGCGAGCCCAGGGCGCGCCGATCAAGGCCGTCTACATGAACATGCGCAAGAACTTCCAGTTTCCGGTCGTCGAAGCCTCCAGCGACATCCGCTCCATCGAGGACTTCAAGGGCAAGACCATGGGCGTCGTCTCCTACGGCGCGCAGATGGTCGCCATCTTCAAGGGCATGCTCGCCGAGGCCGGGCTCGACCCCGACAAGGACCTGACGATCGTCGAGACCGGCGTTGGCGCCCAGGCCGTGGCGGCGCTGCAGACCGGCCAGGTCGACATCTGGGGGACCTGGGATTCGCAGATCGCGACGGCCGAGAACATGGGCCTGGAGCTGCGCCGCTTCACCTCGCCCTTCGCCGACAAGCTGAAGTTCGGCAGCTCCTACTTCGTGCGCGACGACTACATCGAGAAGGAGCCCGAGACGATCGCCAAGGTCCTGCGCTGCGTCGCCCAGGGCACGGCGATCGCCCTCGAAAACCCGCGCGGCGTGGTCGAGACCCACTGGGAGGTTTTCCCGGCGACCAAGCCGTCGGGCGTCGCCGAGGAGGAGGCCTTCAGGCAGGGCCTGCACATCCTCGAGGTGCGCTCGGAATTCCTCGTGAAGAACGAGGACGAGCAGTGGGGCGAGTTCCCGCCGCAGGCCGTTGCCGATCTCGTCGAGTTCATGGAGGAGAACGGCGAGATCGAGCCCGGTCTCGACCCCGAGGATCTCTACACGAACCAGTTCGTCGAGCAGGTCAACGACTTCGACCACGACTCGATCCCGGCCCAGGCCGAAGCCCTGAACTGACCGCTCGAGCCCGACCCCAGCAGAACCGAGGCCCCCTTCGTCATGCCGCATCCCGGAACGATCGTGCGCGACCTTCTGTCGAGCCGTGGCGTCACGCCCGTTCCGGGCTGCCATGACGCCCTCGGCGCCCTGCTGATCGAGCAGGCCGGCTACCCGGCCGTCTACATGTCCGGTTTCTCCGTCGCTGCCAGCTTCGGCAAGCCGGACGTGGGGCTGCTGACGGTCAGCGAGATGGTGGCGCGCGCGGCGCAGATCGCCCGCGCCACCAGCCTACCGGTGATCGCCGACGCCGACACCGGCTACGGCGGCCCCGCCAACATCGCGGACTGCGTCCAGGCCTTCGAGCGGGCCGGCATCGCCGCCATTCACCTCGAGGACCAGGTCATGCCCAAGCGCTGCGGCGCGCTGCCGGGCAAGGCCCTGGTCCCGGTCGAGGAGATGGCGCTGCGCCTCGCCGCCGCCAGGAAGGCACGGACGTCAGCCGACTTCCTGATCTTCGGGCGCACCGACGCCATGACGCTTCACGGTCTCGACGAGAGCGTCGCCCGCATCCGCGCGATGGAGCGAGCCGGAGCCGACGCCGTGCTGGTCCCGTCGCTCTCGACCGCCGAGGAGGCCGCCGCCGTGGCCGGTGCCGTCGCGGTGCCCGTCATCTACCTGACCGCAGAGACGATCCGTCCGATCTTCTCCCTGGACGCGCTGCAGCGGCAGGGCTTCGCCATGGCGATCTACGCGCTCTCGCTGATCCAGGTCTCGGCCGCGGCCCAGCAGGCCGTGCTGCGCGAGCTGCTGGAGCACGGCACGACCGAAGGCGCGCTGGACCGCATGACGTCCTTCAAGGCGCTCAACGAGCTGGTCGGCGTCGAGAAGCTGTCCGCCTTCGAGCGGGCTCTCACCGAAACGAAGGCCTGATCACGATGCAAGCCACACTTGCCCAGAAGATCCTGGCCCGCGCGAGCGGCCGCGACGCGGTCGAGCCGGGCGAGGTCGTCTGGGCCACTCCGGACCTGGTGACGACACCCGAGGTTTCCTTCCCGACCTATGTGCGGCGCCTGCGCGAGAACGGAATCCACCGCTTCGCGCTTCCCGAGCGCGTCGTCGTCGCCATCGACCACGAGGTGCCGGTGCACTCGCGAGAGGGCGCGGAGCGCAACCGCCTGACTCGCCGCCTCGCCGAGGAGACCGGTGTCGGCCACTTCTTCGACGGCGCCGGCATCACCCATCCGCTGGTCGTCGAGCAGGGCCTGGTGCGCCCGGGCATGTTCGCGGCCGGCGCCGACACCCACACCCCCGCTCTCGGCGGTGTCGGCGCGCTGGCCGTGCCCTTCGGTTTCGAGCTCACCATGATCCTGGCGACCGGCCGGATCTGGGTGCAGGTGCCGGAGACGGTGCGGGTCGAGCTGCTCGGCCGCTGCCCGGCGGGCGTCTCCGCCCGCGACATCGTCCTGGCGACCATGCGGCAGGTCGATGCCGACCTCGCCGACTACCGGGTTATCGAGTTCGGCGGCGAGGGGCTCGCCAGCTTGTCGGTGCCGGAGCGCATGACGCTGTGCGGCCTGTGCATCGACATGGGTGTCAAGTCCGCGGTCGCGGAGGTCGACAGACGCTGCCTCGACCACCTGGCGGAGATCGGCGTCTCGGGAGCCGAACCGCTGGCGAGCGACCCCGGCTGCACCTATGCGGCACGCATCGAGCTCGATATCTCGACGCTCGCGCCCCAGGTCTCGATTCCGCCCTCGCCGACCCATGTGCGCGGCGTCTCGGAGCTGCCGCACACGCCGGTCCAGCACGCCTACATCGGCTCCTGCGCTTCCGGCACCCTGGCCGAGCTGTCGGCGGCCGCCGACCTGCTCGAGGGACGGCAGGTCCATCCTGGCGTCCAGCTGCTCGTGATCCCGGCGACGCGGAGGGTCTATCAGCAGGCCATGGAGCAGGGCCTGCTCGCGCGGCTCTCCCGGGCCGGCGCGGCGATCTCCCCGCCGACCTGCGGACCCTGCTTCGGCGGGTTGGCGCAGCTCGCGGCCGGCGAAACCCGGATCAGCACCAGCACCCGCAACGACCCCGGGCGCATGGGTGCCCAGGACGCGCAGATCTATCTGGCGAGCGCCCTGACGGTGGCGGCTTCGGCGCTGGCCGGCCACATCGCCGATCCCCGCGACTACCTGCGAAAGGGTGAGGCATGACGGATCCCTACCGCGGCCGCTGCTGGCGCTTCGGCGACGACCTCGCCAGCGACCAGATGATCCCGCCGCAGTACGTCTTCGAATACGACCCCAAGGTTCTGCGACAGCACCTCCTCGCGGAAGTCAGGCCCGAGCTGTCGCAGGAGGCGCAGCCGGGCGACCTGCTGGTGACCGGCCGGAATTTCGCCAACGGCAGCCACCACAGCCACCCCTTCCTGGCGATGCGCGAGATGAGAATCGGCCTGATCTGCCAGTCGATCTCGCGCGGGCCCTTCCGACTCGCCGTCTTCATGGGCATCCCGCTGCTGGTCGCGGGGCCGGAGGTCATCGACGCTCTGGGCGAGGGGGATCGCCTCGCGGTCGACTTCGCCGCAGGCCACATCCGCAACGAGACGACGGCACGCGAATTCGAGGTCGAGCCGCTGTCCTCGTTCCTTCTTGAAATCATCTCCCTCGGCGGCGGGCTGGCCTACGCCCGCACCCTGGTCGAGGCGGAGGAAAGCCGACATGCAGAGAGCTAGCACCCTGCGCGAAGTGCCGGGAGCCGTGCCGCCGAGCGCCTCGGCGATCCGGATCCAGGATCTGGAGAAGATCTACGACACGCGCGACGGCAATCGCATCCAGGCGCTCGGGCCCCTGTCCCTCGACATCGCCGAGCGCGAGTTCGTCACCATCGTCGGGCCCTCGGGCTGCGGCAAGTCGACCCTGCTGCGGCTGCTCGCCGGTCTCATGGACCGGACCTCCGGCGAGATTCGGATCCGCGACCGCGCCATCGTCGGGCCGCAGCGGGACATCGGCATGGTGTTCCAGAGCCCCGTCCTGCTGCCCTGGAAGACGACCCTGGCCAACGTCCTGCTGCCCGCCAAGGTGCTCGGCCTCGACATGCAGGCCAGCCGCAAGCGGGCCCAGGAGCTGCTCGGGCTGGTTGGCCTCGGGGACTTCCAGGAGAAGTACCCCAACGAGCTTTCGGGCGGCATGCAGCAGCGCGTCTCGATCGCGCGGGCGCTGCTGCACGAGCCCTCGATCCTGCTGATGGACGAGCCTTTCGGCGCGCTCGACGCCATGACCCGCGAAACCATGAACCTCGAGCTGCGGCGGATCTGGCGGGAGTCGGGCAAGACCATCCTGTTCGTCACCCATTCGATTCCGGAAGCCGTCTTCCTGGGCAGCCGCGTCCTGGTCCTCTCGCCGCGACCGGGCCGCATCGCCGACCTTGTCTCGGTCGACCTGCCGGACGAGCGCGATCTCGACACCATGGCAAGCGACCGCTTCGGCCAGTTCTCCCGCCGGATCCGCAGTCAGTTCCAGTCCCACGGAGGCCTCGAATGAGCAGCCAGACTCCGACCACCGCCGCCGCCGGCGAAGTCGCCCCCCGGATCCTCCCGCCGGCGCCGCGCCGGCGCCTGCTCGCCGAGCGCCCCGAGCTGGTGCTCGTGCCGCTGCTGTTCGTCGTGGTCACGTCGATCTGGCAGTTCGTCGTGCGCTACTTCGAGGTCCCGCTCTACCTGTTCCCGGCGCCCAGCGACATCTTCTGGGCGCTGGTCGACCGCCTGGGCAGCGGGCTCTACATCGAGCACGCCTGGTACACCCTGTCGGAAGCGTTGCTCGGCTTCGCGATCGCCGCGGTCGCAGGCATCACGCTTGGCAGCGTCATCGCCCAGTTCCGGATCGTCGAGAAGACGCTCTATCCCTACCTGATCGCGATCCAGACGACGCCGAAGGTCGCCATTGCGCCGCTGTTCATCATGTGGTTCGGCTTCGGCATCACCTCGAAGGTGATCATCGCCGCGATCATCGCCTTCTTCCCGATCCTGGTGAACGTGATCGCCGGGCTGCGCTCGACCGAGATCGAGCGCATCGAACTGATGCGCTCGCTGCGTGCCACGCGCTGGCAGATCTTCTACATGGTGCGCCTGCCGAGCGCCTTGCCGATGATCTTCGCCGGCCTGCAGATCGCGATCATCTTCGCGATCCTGGGCGCCATCGTCGGCGAGTTCGTGGGCTCGAACAAGGGCCTCGGCAACCTGATCCTGCAGATGAACTTCAACCTCGACACGGCCGGGGTGTTCGGCGCGCTGGTCTGTCTTTCGGCCATGGGCATCACGCTGCACCTGGTGATGCTGAAGATCCAGCGCCGGCTGCTGTTCTGGTCCGAGGACACAAACGTACCCGGGGTCTGAGGGAGGCGAGGCACATGTCGAACATCGTCGTCAGGAAGCGCGCGAGCGCGCTCGGGGCCGAAGTCGTCGGGCTGGACCTGCGCGAGCCGCTTTCGGACGAGGCCGTCGCCGCCGTCCGGCAGGCCTGGCTGGAGCACCTGGTGCTGGTGTTCCGCGATCAGCACCTCAGCCACGAGCAGCACATCGCCTTCAGCCGCCGGCTCGGGCCGTTGGAGACCCACGAATCGATCCCCAAGTTCTGCCATCCGGAGCACCCGGAAATCCTGCTGGTCACCAACTACGAGAACACCGGGAGGAAGCTGGTCGTCGGGCGGCAGTGGCACTCGGACCTCTCGACCACCAGGCGGCCGGCGAAGGGCTCTCTGCTGCGCTGCGAGGAGGCACCGCCGGCTGGCGGCGACACCATGTTCTGCAACATGTACCGGGCCTGGGAGGCGCTCTCGCCGGGCTTCCGCTCGATGCTGCAGGAGCGCTGGGCGCTGCACGACATGACCGCCGCCAGGGAGACCCGCAGCCGTCGCAGTCCGGAGGAGCTGGCCGACATCCGGCGCCGCAACCCGCCGGTCTACCAGCCGGTCGCCCGGGTCCATGACGAGACCGGGCGCACCGCGCTCTACGTCGCCGAGATGACCACCGTCGCCTTCGAGGGCATGACCGAGGAGGAGAGCCGGCCGATCCTGGAACACCTCTACGCCCGCTCCGTGGAGCCGGAGAACGTCTACCGGCACCGCTGGCGACCGGGCGACCTGGTAATCTGGGACAACCGCTGCGCCATGCACATCGCGCTCGCCGACTACGGCGACGACGAGCGCCGGGTCATGTACCGCACGACGCTGCTCGGCGAACCGTCCGGGCGGGTCCAGGAAACCTCGGCCGCGGCCGAATAGAGGAGCCTTCGATGGGTCTGATGGACGGCAAGGTCGCGATCGTCACGGGGGCCGGGCAGGGGATCGGTCGCGCCATCGCGGAGGGCCTGGCGGCAAGCGGCGCCAGGGTCGTGGTCAACGACATCGGGGTCTCGCTCTCGGGTCGGACCGAGAACGCGGCGATCGCCGGGGAGGTCGTGGCGGCCATCGAGGCCGCTGGCGGCGAAGCCCTGGCGAACGCCGAGTCGATCGCCGAATGGGACGGCGCCTCGCGCCTGGTCGAGGCGGCGCACGAGCGCTTCGGACGCCTGGACCTGGTGGTCAACAACGCCGGCATCCTGCGCGACGCGATCTTCCACAAGCTGGAGCCCGCCGAGTGGCAGGCGGTGCTCGACGTGCACCTGACCGGCAGCTTCAACGTCTCGCGCGCCGCGGCGCCGGCGATGCGACGGCAGGAGAGCGGCGCCTTCGTCTTCATGACCTCGACCGCGGGACTGATCGGCAACTACGGCCAGGCCAACTACATGGCCGCCAAGATGGGCCTGGTCGGGCTGATGCGCTCGGTGGCGATGGACATGCAGCGTTTCGGCGTGCGCGCCAACTGCATCGCACCCTTCGCCTGGAGTCGGATGATCAGCTCGATGCCGGCCGAGACCGAGGCCGAGAAGGCGCGCGTCGCAAAGCTGCAGAAGATGACGCCGGACAAGATCGCGCCTCTCGTCGCCTTCCTGGGCTCGGACGCGGCGCGGGACGTCTCCGGGCAAATCTTCACGGTGCGCAACAACGAGATATTCCTGATGAGCCAGCCGATGCCGATCCGCTCCATGCATCGCGCCGACGGCTGGACCCCCGAGACCATCGCCGAGTTGCTGCCGGGCGCAATGGGGCCGTCCTTCTCCCCGCTGCAGCGCTCGACCGACGTCTTCTCCTGGGATCCGATCTGAAGGAAGGGTGAGGCCATGACCACCCAACGGCCGGAGACGGAGCGGCAGGCCCCCGTCAGGGTCTTCTGGGCGCCCGGCTGCTCCTCGTGCCTGCGCACCAAGGAGTTCCTGAAGAAGCGCGGCATCGCCTTCGTCTCGGTCAACGTGAAGGACGACACGGGAGCGAGGGAGCAGCTGCTCGCCCTCGGTGCGCGCAGCGTACCGATCGTGGCGCGCGGGGAACGCTTCGTCTACGCGCAGTCCAACGCCGACATCGTCGGCTTCCTCGGCCTGGAGGAGACGGCCGCCGAGATGCTGCCGCCGGCGGTCCTGGTCGAGAGACTGGACCGCGTGCTGCACGCCGCGGCCAGGTACCTGAAGCAGGTGCCGGAGGCGGAGCTGGACGTGGTCTTCAACGACTTCTTCGCCCCGCGCGCCCTCGCCCAGCACGCCTTCCGCGTCGCCGAGGCCTTCGTCGAGGCGACCGAGACGGGGGAGGACTACACCTACGAGCGCATGATGCGGGGCACCCACGACGTCGGGCCCGGCGACGACATCCTGGGCTACGGCGCGAGCGTGATCGCCGCGCTCGACGCCTGGTGGCAGCATTGCCCCGACCGGAGCTGCAGCGCGCCGCTGCGCGCCTACTGGGGCGTCCAGTCGAGGCACGAGCTCCTGGAGCGCGCCGCCTGGCATTCGGCGCAGCACACGCGGCAGCTGCAGTCCATCGTGGAGCATTTCGGCGGCCTGCCCGATGGGCCGCTCGGCGAGCGCGAGCTGGCCGGCCTGCCGCTGCCGGACAGCGTCTGGATGGAAGCCTCGGCCGACGCCTGAGACGGTCGGAAGCTGCGCGCGGGCTCAGGCCGAGGCGGCCGACGCCGGGCGGTGCGCGGCCCGGTAGAAGGCGGCCACCAGCAGGGCGGTGGCGAGCAGCAGCGCGCAGGCGAACCAGAGCGAGGCGCCCGGGCTGCCGGTCGCGTCGGTCAGCCGGCCGGCCAGGGCCGGGAAGGCGAAGAATCCGCAGTAGAAGAGCGTGAAGTAGACGCCGTAGCCGGCGCCGTGCGCCTGCAGCGGCAGCATCCGCTGCAGCAGGCCGGTGAAGGGCGCGGCGGGCAGGCCCCAGACGATGCCGAGCAGCACCGTCAAGGCCAGCGGCGCGAGCGGCTCGGCGATCAGGGCGACGACCAGGACGACCAGCAGCGCCGCGCCGAGGATGCCGAGGTAGAGCACCCTTGGGGTGCCGCCGCGCCGGTCGGCGAGCCAGCCGCCCAGCGGCGTGCCCAGCAGGCCGAGCCAGAAGATCATGCTGGCCGTGGCGTTGGCCTCGGTGAGGCTCATGCCCGCCTCGATGAAGAAGGGCGGCGCGAAGCTGAGGTAGATCACGCCGGCTGCCGTGAAGCAGGCGAAGGCGGCGCCGAGCAGCAGCGCCAGCAGGCCGCTGCGCCGGTCGAGCGTGAGCGTGAACAGCGGCGCCCGGGGCCGCGCCGGCCGTGCCGGCTCCCCGACGCTAAAGGCGAGCCAGAGCGCCGAGAGCAGGGTCACGCCGGTCAGCAGCCACAGCGGCAGCCGCCAGTCGCTCCAGACGGCGAGCGGCGCGAAGGTCACGGCGGCCAGCCCGATGCCGACCGGCCAGGCGCTCATGGTGACCGCGATCGCGCGGTTCATCGCCTTGCCCTCGAACAGCTCGGTGGCGAGCCTGAGGCAGGCGATGTTGACCAGGATGCCGCCGGTGCCGGCGACCAGGCGCGCGCCGGCCGCCGCCCAGAAGCCCTCGACGAAGCCGAGCCAGAGGCTGCCGGCGGCCATCAGCAGCGCGCCGAAGAGGCCGAGGCGGCGGTAGCCGAGGCGCGCCCCGATCAGCGAGCCGAGCAGACCCAGCACCACGCCCGGCGCCAGGAACAGCCCGATCAGCAGGCCGATCTGGCTGTAGTCGAAGCCGAGGTCGGCCATCAGGAAGGGCGTCAGGGAGGCGATCGCCTGGAGCTGCATGCCCATGCACAGGCGGCCGAAGGCGAGCGACGCCAGCATCGCGCCGGTGCGCAGGGCGCCCGGCCGCCCGGGGTCGGCCTGCCCGGTAGAAGACATCTGCAGCGATCCGCCCGCCGGTGCGAGGAGGGGCTACTCGACGGTCGGGCGCAGGTGCTCCTCGGCCACCGCCGGGGTGAAGATCGCCTTGGCGACCCGCAGCAGTGCCACGATCACCAGCAGCCCGAAGGCGATCGGCAGGAAATAGCGGCTCGGCCAGATTTCGATGAAGGCGTTGCCCATGACCATCTCGCGCGTCGCCATGGCCCGCAGCGAGTCGAGCCAGGAGCGGTAGGCGAAGAGGCCGAAGAAGAGCGCGGTGACCAGGCCCGAGAACACGAAGACGATGCGGCGCAGCAGCAGCGGCAGCTTCAGGTAGAGGATGTCGACGGTGATGTGCTCGTCGCGCAGCTCCATGTAGGCCAGCGGCAAACAGACCGCGGCGACCATGTAGTAGAAGGAGACGATCTCGGTGGTGCCGTAGACCGGGCTGCTGAAGGCCAGGCGGCCGACGACGTCGGCGATCACGTGCACCGCCATCAGGATCAGCGCGATCGTCCCGAACACCAGCAGGATCCTGGTCAGCCAGCCGAGCATCCGCTCGATCTCCTGGAGCACGCCGCCCCCGCTCTCCTCGGCCTCGTTCACGGCTCTTCCTTCCTGGCGGTCCGTCGTGCCGCCACCCTGGGCATTTCGTCTCGACTCGTCCTTCGCTCGGCTGCTAGTTTGAAATATCGAAGAGAATGTTTCAATGTCTCAGCCGCGGTGGCCGGCAGAATTCGCTGGCGCCCCACGGGCCGGGCGATAGGCCGGGCGAGGGGCGGGGACGTGAGCGGAAAACGACCTGGAGGGACCGACACTTTGAGCGCTGCGCTGCTGGAACAGCTTACCCTGAAGGGGGTGACCCTACCCAACCGAATCGTGATCTCGCCGATGCAGCAGTACATGGCGGGGCGCGACGGCCTGGCCCGCGACTGGCATTTCGTCCACCTCGCGAAGATGGCGGCCGGCGGCGCCGGCACGGTCTTCACCGAGGCGCTGGCGATCGAGCCGGACGCGCGGGTGACCTATCACGACCTCGGCGTCTGGAGCGACGATCACCTCGAGGGCCTGAAGCGCCTCGCCGGCGGCATCGCCGACCACGGCGCGGTGCCGGCGACCCAGTTGATCCACGCCGGCCGCAAGGCGAGCGTGGCGCCGCCCTATCACGGCTTCGAGCCGCTGACCGAGCAGGACGCCGCCGAGCGCGGCGAGAAGCCCTGGCCCGTCGTCTCGGCCTCGGCGCTGGAGGCCAATCCCGGCTGGCCGATGCCGCGCGCCCTGACCCGGGACGACATCAAGCGCCTGCTCGAGCGCTTCGCGCTCTGCACCCGGCGTGTCCGCAAGGCCGGCTTCCGGGTGCTCGACATGCACGGCGCCCACGGCTACCTGATCCATTCCTTCCTCTCGCCGCTGTCGAACCAGCGCGACGACGAGTACGGCGGCGACCTCGAGGGCCGCATGCGCTTCGCGCTGGAGGTCGCCGAGGCGGTGCGCTCGGAATGGCCGTCCGAGCTGCCCTTCTTCTACCGCCTCTCATGCATCGACGACGCCGAGGGCGGCTGGACGCTGGACGACAGCGTCCTGCTCTCTCGCGCCCTCAAGCAGCACGACGTCGACGTCATCGACTGCTCCTCGGGCGGCCTCGGCCGGCGCACCACGCCGCTGATCATCCCGCGCGAGCCGGGCTACCAGGTGCCCTACTCGGCGCGCATCCGCCGCGAGGCGGAGATCGCGACCATGGCCGTCGGCCTGATCATGGATCCCCAGCATGCCAACGCCATCGTCGAGGCCGGCGACGCCGACCTGATCGCGATCGGCCGCGAGGCGCTGCACAACCCCAACTGGGGCGTCCAGGCCCAGGTCGCGCTGAAGGGCCTGGAGGCCTACGAGAGCGACTGGCCCAAGTCCTACGGCTGGTGGCTCTATCGGCGGGCGAAGTCGCTCGAGGTCTCGCGGCAGGCGAAGGCGCCCTGACCAAGCGCGCCGACGAGGCGCCTTGCAGCGAGGCGAGGCAGGTGACGGGGCGGCCGGGCCGCTCCGGAGTTGTCGGATCCCGGATCGGTTGAACGGATCCGTTGAACAGGGAGAAGAAGACGATGATGAAGAAGCTGCTCGCATCGGCGGCGGTCGCTGTGACCTGCGCCGCCGCCCCCCAGGCCGGGGCTGAGACCTTCTCGGCCAACAACTTCCTCGACGCCGGCCACCCCTTCTCGGTGGAGAACTACACGAACTGGGCCAAGGACGTCGCCGAGGCCACCGACGGCGAGATCGAGTTCGACGTCTTCCTGGGCGGCGTGCTGCTCGGCGGCCGCGCGTCGCTCACCGGCACCGCCGACGGCGTCGCGCAGGTCGCCTACCACGCCGGCACCTACACGCCCTCGGAGCTGCCGATCACCAACATCATTTCCGAGCTCGCCTTCCTGACCGACAACTTCTACGCCCTGGCGGCGGCCTCGACGATCATGTCCTTCACCCATCCGGCGCTGCTCGAGGAGTACGAGAAGAACGGCGTCGTCTTCGGCGGCGGCTACGGCACGCCGATCTACTACCTGATCTGCAACAAGCCGATCCGCACCGCCGAGGACCTGCAGGGCATCCGCTCGCGCATGCCCGGCGGCATCTGGGACCGCTGGGCCAGCGCGATGGGCGCCGTCTCGGTCAACGTGCCCTCGAGCGAGATCTACACCGGCCTCGACCGCGGCACCCTGGAGTGCGGCGTCAACCCGCTCGATTCGCTGCTCTCGCGCAGCTACTGGGATGTCGCCAAGTACGTGCCGATGATCCCGCTCGGCTCCTACTACTCCGGGCCGATGTGGGCCTACGACATCGAGTTCTGGCAGGACCGCACGCCGGAGCAGCGGCAGATCCTGCTGGAGACCGCCGGCGCCGCCTTCGTCCGCTCGGCGATCCTCTACCTGGAGAACACCGAGGAGGCGCAGGCCGTCGGCGCCAGCGAGCACGGCATGGAGTTCATCGAGGTCGACCCGGCCCTGATGGCCAAGCACGAGGCCTTCGTCGAGAACGACTCGGCCAACCTGGTCGAGCTCGCGCAGAAGCAGTACGGCGTCAGCGAGGAGCTGGCGGTCGACCTGATCGACACCTTCAAGGCCCTGGTCGCCGAGTGGGAGGCCAAGCTCGAGGGCGTCGACTTCAAGGACCAGGAGACCCTGACCAAGCTGTTCGTGGAGGAGGTCTTCACCGTCGTCGATCCCGCCACCTACGGCACGAACTGAGCGTCGGCAGGGGCCTGCCGGACAACGACCGACCGCCCGGCCCCTCTCCAGGGGCCGGGCGGCCGGG